>BQIW01000042.1 GCA_021604105.1 Nitrospirales bacterium
TGATCCAAAAATCCTGTTTAAGTCTAGACCAGGCAGTCGCATGGCACGTGGTTCCCTCGTCTAGGTGTTTGTCTTCAGATTCCATAATGGGAGTGTTGAATAATAAGGATGTTCAAGGGCAAATTTGCGCAGGATGAGATTATTCATCAAAGGCTCCGGGTCGGTTCAAAAAAGCATGCCCTGAGTCTTCCCGAAGGGTCCGTCCAGTCCTGTCCTGAGGGCTCTCGAAGGAAAGGCCGCAGCCGTTTTTACGCGCGGAGCGTACGCGTAGTATGTGAGCACGGGAAAATGGCGAGAACGCCGCTGGCGGCTTTTTTTAACAGACCCATAATCCTTAGTTCTTGGGTTGGACTTCCTGGCCCACCTTCCGTGGGCGCCGTCCGGTAGATCCCATTGGGTAATTGTCGCTTTTTTCACGGCCCCATTCCTTAAACTTATTGATTTTTATCGCCGGACGTTCGGAATGCCTCTGTACATAATTGTGTGGAGATTTACGAATATGCCTTTTGGTCCAAAGGCTCTCGTCTGTCCTGCTGTCGTTCCCTCGTCACGAGTCGAAATGTCGTCATTTTTTGGTTCGACACACATCTGCTGAGTCACCAGAGTCTTCCTTAAAAAACTCATTCATTCAATGAGTTATATGAGTATTTTTCCATCCGGCAAGGTGGAATGGCTCTTGCCATATATAAGAGGTAAGAGTTCAACAAAGCTTTCGTTAGAACAAACAATGAGGAACCACACACATTTATTCATTCACAAAGGAGAGTAAGCCATGAAAACATTCTTTCAAACAGAAGAGCGGTGGGCACCGGTGATTTTGCGAGTGATGTTGGCGCTGGTCATTTTTCCTCATGGGGCTCAGAAGTTATTGGGATGGTATGGAGGAAACGGGTTTGAAGACACCATGGGATTCTTTACCCAACAGATGGGTTTGCCGTGGCTGATTGCCTTTCTGGTCATCATGGGAGAATCGGTTGGCGCCCTCGCACTGGCTGCCGGATTCATGACGCGGTTCACCGCGGCCAGTTTGGGCATCATTATGCTGGGGGCCATCGCTACGGTGCACTGGTCCAATGGGTTTTTCATGAACTGGTTTGGCCAACAGGCCGGCGAAGGATTTGAGTATCACCTGCTCGTCATTGGTATGGGTCTTTCGTTAATGGTGACAGGCGGCGGGAAGTGGTCGGTTGATCAGGTGATTGGAAGGTGGCTTGCACGGCAGGAATCATCGTACGCTGATGAGACTCGTCGGACTGCGGCAGCCTAAGTGGTATTAGGACTAATCATACTAATAAGGAATGAATAATTTTATGGAAAGGAGTCAAGACATGAACAGCGGAACAATCCGTCAGGATAGAAGCAGAACTCTCTCATTAATCATAAAGGAGGAAGTGATGAACCGAACAATGAATTTTCAGGTAATTGTTTTATCAGCGGTGATGGGCATGGTTTTTATCATGACGGGTATCGGGCACGCGGATTCTCAGGGCGTTAGCCATGGACACAAGCAGGTTACCGGAGTCGTAACAACGGAGAAAGGTGGTATTCTCACGGTCAAAACGCCCACCGGGAACTATACTCTGACCGAGAATGGTTCTCGTCGGCATGGTCACGCGGTCCCCAAGGTGGGAGACGAAGTGACCATGATGCTTGATGAGAACAACGCTGTCATAGAGGCCCATCCCAAGGGCGAGGAAGGCACCCATCACTTCTATACAGGGAAGTTGGTGTATATGGGGAAAATGAATAAGGAAATTAAGCTGGAAACTTCCGAGGGTGAGAAAGTCTTTCCGCTTGGTCGGCTGGAGATCAAAACCAAGCCTATCGAGGAAGGCGCCATGGTCACGGTGGAAGTGAATGAGGGCGGGACCGTCATTGATCTTCATCGGGCGAGTTATGATGAGCACAATTTAACTGTCTCGAAGACGATTGAATAAGGAAGTCGCTCAGGCTCGATCTCTTGCCGGGTGGTGAGAGATCGGGCCCATCTTCTGGTGCAGGTGAACGTGGAAAAATAAAAAGACAGAGAAACGGAGAAGGAGTTGAAAGATGATAGACCTCAACGGGAAAGTGGTCATGATCACAGGAGCATTAGGCGGCTTGGGCCAGACGGTGACTGGGGCATTCTCCAAGGCGGGTGCCAAGGTCGTGGTCGTGGGCCGGGAACTTCCCGAGAAGCTTCCGGAAGGGCTGCTGGGCCTTTCAGCGGATGTCACCGATGAGGCTGAAGTTCAGCGACTGATGAAGGAGGCCTTGCACAAATCCACACGCATTGATTGCTTGGTCAATCTTGTTGGCGGGTTTGCCATGGGTTCTCTTGCAGAGACGGAGGCATCCGCGTGGTCTAGAATGCTCTCCCTCAATTTGACCTCGGCCTTTTTGCTGTCGAGGGAGGCGACTCGACTGATGACCAAGCAAGGTTCTGGTCGGATCATTCATATGGCCGCTCAGGCCGCCGTGGACCCATTCCCCGGTGCGGGGGCGTACATTGTCTCAAAGTCCGGCCTTCTTGCTCTGATCAAGGTGCTGGCTCTTGAGTTAGCCGGTTCAGGTGTGAAGGTGAGCGGGGTGTTGCCCTCCACCATTGATACCCCGGCCAATCGACAAAGCATGCCTGACGCCGATCCCAACCAATGGGTGAAGCCGGAAGCGATTGCTGCGCTGCTTGTATTTCTCGCCTCTGATGAGGCGGATGCGCTGAATGGGGCACTCATTCCTATCGGGTCATCATAAGAATGAGGTTGGGTGAATGGATTAACGTTTCCATTCGAGGTATGAACCGTCAATCTTTATTTATTGAAAGGAGATGTCATTATGAGTATTCAAACACACGTGCAAGCCGTCATTGATGGAATTTTGGCCGGGAAGCTTTTGGAGACGTTTGACAAGTACTACGCCGATAACGTGGTGATGAGTGAGAACCGGAAAGAGGAACGGGTCGGGAAAGCTGTCAACCGGGAGTATGAACAACAGTTTTTAGCAAATGTTCAGGAATTCCATGGAGCTCAGGTTGGGAGGATTCTGGTGGATGGGGACCATGCCGCCGTGGAATGGACCTTTGACCTGACCTTCAAAGGGGGAAACCGTGTGAAAATGCAGCAGGTGGCCGTTCAAACCTGGAAGGATGGAAAAGTCATTCGGGAAGATTTTTATCATGGGTAAAGAATTCCTGTGACCTGAAACACAAGTGCCCACGAAAGGGTTTACGCTCACAAGGCCATGAGCCTAAGAGATTCAGACCCCCTGTTCTCAACTGTTTTGATAAGGAATGAGGTCATGCTCCGAGCCACTACGCATATAGATGACACGATGATCACCTTGCAGTTGGAAGGCCGTCTTGCCGGGCCCGCCGTTATCGAAGCGGAACGGTGTTGGCAGGTGGCATGCGTGGATAATCCGGGTCGACCAGGTCGATTGGATCTGAGGGGGGTGACGTTTTTAGATCAGGAAGGGAAATCATTTTTAAAACGGGTCTTTCAGCAGGGAGCCGGTTTTCTCTCTTCCGGCTGTCTGACCCGGGCCTATGTTGAGGAAATCACTCGTTCTGGTAAAGAAGACGTCGAGGGAACGTGCTGAAGAAAGGAGTCCAGCGTGACGCAACTGAAATCAGTGACAGGAATCTATAAGCCGGGGTCCGTTCACATGGTAGGGGACGGGTTTCCGGTACGGAATATCTTTCCAAGCCAAAATCTGACCGAGGAAATCAGTCCCTTTCTGCTCCTGGATTATGCGGGTCCGGCATCGTTCCCTCCTACGAATCAACGGCTGGGAGTCGGGGAGCATCCTCATCGTGGATTTGAGACTGTCACCATCGTCTATCAGGGAAAAGTCGCGCATCGTGATTCAGCCGGAAATGGAGGAACCATCGGGCCGGGCGATGTGCAATGGATGACGGCGGCTTCGGGTGTCGTCCATGAAGAACTTCATGAGCAGGACTGGGCCAGGAAGGGTGGTACACTACAAATGATTCAACTCTGGGTTAATCTTCCCAAGTCAAGCAAAATGAGCGCGCCTCGGTACCAAACCGTGCTCAATGAAGACATTCCCCAATGCAATTTTGGGGGCCAAGGCGGTGTGCTCCGTGTGATCGCCGGGGAATATGAGGAAAAAAAAGGGCCGGCCAAGACGTTCACGCCCGTGCACCTGTATGATCTGAGGTTGGGAGCGGGACATCAGGGTGTGCTCAGTCTTCCGGTTGGATTTAATACCGGCGTATTTGTCCTGAGTGGGGGATTGGTTTTGAATGGATCGCATAAACTCGGGGAGGCCGAGATGGCACTCTGTGATCCGCAGGGGACGCAGGTGGATCTTGAGGCCACGGACGAGGCAAGGGTGTTGGTGCTGAGTGGAGAGCCGATTCTGGAACCGGTCGCCCGCATGGGTCCTTTTGTCATGAACACGGAGGATGAACTCGTGCAGGCTGTGAACGATTATCGTGCGGGAAGGATGGGGCGACTCGAGTAAGCCGATATTCGAGCTCCTGGATTCTCACATGAGGTAAGGCGTGGAACTAAGTGGGAAAGAGATGAATGGTGAAAGAAGAAGGTGTTGGTCAAAAATGCGATGATTTTAGCTCGGCCGTAATAATAATATGGATCTTTCATCTACACATGTAAAAAGACGGTCCCCTGCAACGAACAGAAGGATAGACAACCCGTATGGATAAGCGAACCATTCAGAAAAGAGTGAAATTGAATAATTCCGTTGGGAATGCCGTAAATGAAATTAACCGGAATTGGTGGGAATCAACCACATGAATGCAGCCATGCTCGGGTCCGGTTTATCTCACTTTGGCAACGGGAAGGCTGTCATTCGGAAGAGTGTCACACTGTTCCTGATATTTCTTGCAGGATGTGGACAGGGAGGGACCTCGCCTCCGGCTCCTCCACCGCCGACGGTGGAAGTGGTGACGGTCACCACCCAGGATCTTCCCGATGAACCCGAATTCATCGGACAAACCCAGGCCTTTCGCCCGGTGGAGATCCGGTCACAGGTGACGGGCATTATTAAGAAAGTGTTTTTTACCGAAGGCAGGAATGTCAAGCAAGGTGACCGGCTGTATCTCATCGACCCTGTACCCTTTAAGGCGGCGTATCTGAGTGCCAAAGCCAGGGTGACCCAAGCCAAAGCTCGACTGGTACAAGCGAGGCAGGACTTTGCTCGCGTCGAACCTCTTCTGGAAGAACAGGCGGTCAGTCAAAAGGACGTGGACGATGCCGTGGCGGAAGGGTTAGCGGCCAAAGCCTCCCTGGAAGCGGCGCAGGGGGATCTCGTCAAGTCAAGATTTGACTTGAGTAATACCCTGATCGTTGCTCCGATCGGAGGACGTATTTCGAAAAGTCGTTTTTATGAAGGACGTCTGGTGTCTGCGCAGACAGATCTGATGACCACCATCGATCAATTGGATCCCATGTATGTGAATGTATCGGTTCCGGAAACGTATTTGTTGCGACGGAGGCGTGAACTGGCGGCCAACAGAGTCCAGAGGCCCGATCTCTTTCAATTACGCGGCGTCATGACGTTCGCCGATGGCAGTGTCTATCCCCATGAAGGAAAGTTGGATTTTGCCGATGTAGCCATCCGGTCGGAGACGGGGACCTTGCAGGGCCGGTTTGCCTTTCCCAATCCTGAGGCCGATCTTTCCCCCGGTCAATCCTATTTGTATCCCGGACAATTTGTCCGCATCCGGCTGAAGGGATATATCCGGACCGATGCGATTTTGATTCCTCAGCGTGCGGTACAACAGGGTCCCAAAGGCACGTTTGTGAATGTGATCGGACCAGACGATACAGTCGAAGTGCGTGAAGTGGACGCCACCGGTTGGCGTGGCGGCGATTGGCTCATTGAAGAAGGCCTTCAGCCGGGAGAGCGGATCGTCGTCGAAGGATTTCATAGAATCCAACCGGGAGTGCAAGTCAATCCAGTGCCGTTCCGGAATGGAGAGGTCACAACGGAAAGCCCGATCCATGAGAATCCGACACCTTCTGAAACCGCCCGGGAGAACTCATGAGTTCTCATTTTTTTATCGACCGGCCGATCTTTGCCACGGTCATTTCCATTGTGATTGTGGTGGTGGGACTGGTTTCTCTTCAAGTTCTTCCCATTGCCCAGTTTCCGCAAATTACCCCTCCTGTGGTTCAGATTGAAGCGGATTATCCCGGTGCCAGTGCCGAAGTCGTGGCCGAAGCTGTGGCGAGGCCGATAGAAGTGCAGCTCCCCGGCATCGACAATCTCTTGTATTACGATTCCTCAAGTACCAACGATGGGCATATGACCATCCGATTGACCTTTGAAATCGGGACGGATGTCGATATCGCACAGGTCCAAACTCAAAACCGCCAACGGCTGGCGGAGCCACAATTGCCGCCGGAAGTGGTCCGCCAGGGCATCACGGTCAAAAAGGTGTCTCCGGATTTACTTGCGGTGGTGGCGCTGAGTTCCAGTGATCCCCGTCAGGATACGGTCTTTCTTTCCAATTTCGCGATTCTCCGGATTGTGGATAACATAAAACGGCTTCCGGGGGTGGGGGATGCGACGATCTTCGGAGGACAGAATTATTCCATGCGTCTGATCCTGGACCCGATCCGGATGGCCCATCTGGATGTGACCCCAACGGATATCGCCAATGTCGTGCGGGAACAAAACCGGGATTTCCCCGCCGGCCGGATCGGGCGTGAACCGGCTCCACAAGGGACGGAACTCACCATTCCTGTGATTACTCAGGGACGAATGAGTGATGCTAAAGAATTCGAAAACATGATTGTCCGGGCGTATCCGGATGGTTCCATGGTGCGTCTGGGCGAAGTGGCCACCGTCGAACTCGGCGCGCAGTCCTATGACCTTGAAGGACGGTGGAATGGCAAACCCAATGTCTTTCTGCTGACTTTTCTCTCCCCGGGGGCTAATGCTCTTGAAACCGTGAAACGCATCAGAGAGGAAATGCAGAGCCTGACCAACATTTTTCCGGCTGGTGTCTCCTACGATATTCCTTACGATACGACCAGATTTATCGAGGTTTCCATTCAACAGGTCGTTAAGACGCTCTTCGAAGCGCTCGTGCTCGTGATATTGGTCGTCTATCTTTTTCTTCAGAGCTGGCGTGCCACATTAATTCCAGCCGTGGCCGTCCCTGTTTCCTTGATCGGGACATTTGCCGGGATGGTCGCTCTCGGATTTTCGATTAATACTCTGACTCTATTCGGCATGGTCTTGGCCATCGGGATTGTGGTGGATGATGCGATTGTGGTGGTGGAAAACGTCGCCCGTCATATTCAGAACGGACACCCGTCAAAGGAAGCTGCGAAGTTAGCCATGTCGGAAGTCACTGGACCGGTCATTGCGCTTGTCGTGGTTCTTGCCGCCGTATTCCTGCCCGTGGCGTTTCTTGGGGGCATTACCGGAGAACTCTATCAGCAATTTGCGATCACGATTACGCTGTCCGTGGTCATTTCCGGGATTGTGGCCTTGACCCTCAGTCCCGCGCTCTGTGCGTTGATTCTTAAGCCGGGGCAGGAACGGGAGACCGGGTTTTGGAAGAAATTCAATGACGGATTTGCGTGGATCCAGAATCGATATGTTGGGACGGTTGGCTCGATTCTTAAACACGTGGTGCTGTCGCTCGCGGTTTTTGGGATTCTGCTTTTTGTCAGCGGTGGGCTGTTACAAGCTCTGCCGTCCAGTTTTTTGCCGGATGAAGATCAGGGATATTTTATAACGGTTGTGCAATTGCCGGACGGGGCATCCAAGCAGCGAACCATTGAAGTGATGGAACAGGTTGAAAATTATTTTCTTTCGGTTCCCGAAGTGCACTCCACCGATGCGCTGGTCGGGCAAAATTTCGTCTTTAACACTCGAGGGTCGAATCAAGCGACCATGTTCGTACCACTGCATCATTGGGATGACCGCTTGCAATCGGATCAGCATGTTAAATCCCTGATTGGAAACGCTTTCAAAAAATTTGCCGAAATTCCCGAGGCTTTGATCCTGGCTTTTAACGCGCCTTCCATTCGTGGACTGGGGACGACCGGGGGATTTTCACTTCAATTGCAGGATCCGAGCGGTGGGGATTTCAAACAATTTGCCGCGATGACGCAAGAATTTGTGAGCAAGGCGCAACAAGATCCGGCCATTGGTGCGATCGGGTCGAGTTTTCGGGTGACGGCGCCGCGATTGTATGCGCGCGTTGATCGGGAACGAGCCAAGGCCTTGGGTGTGCCCATTTCCGAAGTGTTCGATACCCTGCAAGCCTATTTCGGCAATTTTTACATTAACGATTTCATTAAATTCGGACGAGTCTATCGGGTGCAGACTGAGGCCTTGCCGGAGTTCCGTTCGAGTCCGGATGACATCGCGAAAATTTATGTGCGGGCCCGGAATGCCGACGGCTCGACGATGATTCCGCTGGATGCAGTGGTTAGTACAGAATTTACGAGCGGGCCGGATACCGTGACCCATTTCAACGGATTTAATACCGCCTCCGTTCTGGGTGCTGCGGCTCCGGGATATAGTTCAGGGGCCGCCCTTGATGCGTTGGAACGACTGGCGCAGGAGATTCTGATACCCCAAGGATACGATATCGATTGGAGCGGGATTTCCTATCAGGAACGAAAGACGGGCACGGAGTCCATTTTTGCCTTTGCCTTCGGCCTCTTGATGGTATTTCTCGTACTTGCCGCGCTGTATGAAAGTTGGTCGGTGCCATTTGCCGTGATTCTGGCTGTGCCGTTCGGTCTCTTCGGGGCCCTATCCGCCGTGTGGATTCGGGGCTTGAGCAATGATATCTACTTTCAAATCGGGCTCGTGACCTTAATCGGCCTTGCGGCACGTAATGCGATTCTGATCGTCGAATTTGCGAATCATCGCTATGAGGGAGGTATGCCGCTGGTGGAGGCGGCCTTAGAGGCCGTCCGTCTTCGATTTCGGCCGATCATTATGACTTCTATGGCGTTTATTCTAGGTGTGGTGCCCTTGGTGATAGCTTCCGGTGCGGGCGCGGCCAGTCGTCAATCTATCGGGACAGGCGTGTTCGGCGGAATGTTGGCGGCGACATTCTTAGCGATCTTTTTTGTTCCGCTGTTCTTTGTGCTGATCAGAAGGCTCGCTCAACGAATGCGGAAAGGGTCTGCGTCCTCTCCCGCTGAGGATCTGACTGAGTCGGTCTTGGATGGAGAGCCGTAACATGCGTTCTGTCTATGGCCTCTTTTTGTCGGCGGTGTTGCTTATGTCCTGTGCCATGGGACCGGACTACTCACGGCCCGTCATTAAAACGGCTGACCAGTTTCGCATGTCCGACACCGAAGGGGAATCGATCGCGAATCTTCCCTGGTGGGAATTACTGCACGATGAGGAATTGCAAAAACTCATTCGTGTGGCGTTGGAGGAAAATAAAAACCTTCAGGAAGCCGCTGCCAGTGTCGAGGAATTTCAAGCTCGAGTGTTCATCGAACGCATGGATTTTGCGCCTCAATTAAGTACACAACTCAATGCTCCGGTCTTAGGGAAGTTTGGCGGTTTTGCCGTACAGGGATTTCCGAGCAACTTTAGTTTTTTTGGAACCGGAAATTTGAATTGGGAGATTGATATCTGGGGACGCATTCGTCGGTCAAATGAAGCAGCATTAGGCGATCTGCTTGCCCGCGAGGAAAATCGACGGGCCGTTATCCTTCAGTTGGTCAGCGGTGTGGCGTCCGCGTATTTGGATCTGTTGCAATTCGACATGCAGTTGGATATTGCCAAGCGAACACTTGGTTCCTGGGAAGAATCGGTGAAAATTGCCCGTGCGCGATTACGACAAGGGGTGAGTTCAAGACTCGATGCAGATCAATTTGAGGCGGAACGGGCCAATGCTGCGGCACGGGTTGCTGAATTCGAGCGGCTCATGGTGCAGAAAGAAAACGAACTGAGTGTTTTCCTTGGCCGGAACCCCTTTAGGATTCCTCGAGGCCAGGTTCTCACTGAGCAGATTTTTCTGCCAAAGGTCCCGCCCGGCCTCCCTTCGGAATTGCTTCAGCGCCGTCCGGATATCGTACAAGCCGAACACGAACTGGCAGCGGCGACTGCCCGTATCGGGGTCGCGAAAGCGGAACGGTTTCCCAAGTTCTCGATTACGGGTATTCTTGGTCTCGCAAGCCCCCAACTTTCAAGTCTGGTCAGTTCCGGCAGTGAATTTGGGCAAGCCGGACTGGGACTCACCGGTCCGTTGTTGAATGCCCAGATTCTGGGGTTTCAACAAGAAGCCGTGGTTGCTCAGGCGAAGCAGGTGTTGGCGCAATACGAGCAGACCATTCTTGTGGCATTTAAAGAAGTGGAGGATGCCCTGGTGGCCGTGCGCACGGCCGAATCCCAACGGATTGCCCAGAAGGAACAGGTGAAGGCTCTCCGATCGGCATTGCGTTTGGCGGATCTTCGCTATAAAGGGGGCCTGACCAGTTATGTGGATGTGCTCATCGCCAAACGAGATTTATTCGATGCCGAACTTGAACTCACCTCTACTCATCGTTTGCATTTGGTGTCGATGGTGCAACTCTATAAAGCGTTGGGCGGAGGATGGTCCCCGGAATCTCCGGAAGGAACCCTCGCCATCTCCAACCCATCATCACAACAAACACCATATTGAGAAGTTTGAAGTGCAGTTCCGGGTTTGGATCTTTCTCTCGCTATGGATGTGATAAAAATCTCATGCGAGGGGATACCAGGAGTTTAGGTAGGTTAGCCCTGACTTCAAATAATGTACTAAAAATTTCATTTCCATCCCCCCAAGAGGTAATGCTGCCAGCAATGGTTCTCCAGAAGCCCCTACAACCCTTTCATGGTCTTGGTTTTTGTTCCTGACGAGCTAAGCAGTATCAGTCCTTGTTTTGATTTTATTGAGTCTTTGGCAAACTGAGGCTCAAATGCACCCACCGAAAGTTGAAGCCTTTCTTGTTTCTTTAAAAAAGTCTGAGGTATCCCACTGAAGTTTTTATTCCCTAATCTGCATCCCGGTTTAACCAATATTTGATGGATTGCCTTCCTGCCGAATGGTGTTCCTTAAAATATACAGATTTTTCTAGCGGTGAATGTTTTTAAAGTGGGATCTTAATAATTTATTGTAGGGATAAGCCTGCGCACCTGTAATTTTCACCCCGGTGGCCAAAAACATTGAAATCACTAGCAGGTGGCTGAAATCCTACCTCGTGAATGTGATTGGTACGTAATATTACTGTTGCATTATTAATACATAATACGTGAGTATTTTAAAGTAAAATATTCTAGAATTAGATTTATAACTATTTGTTATTAATTTGAAATTTTGTGTATGCGTTTCTCGTTATTTTTTTCGGTCCATATTTTGCTGTGTTTAATGTTGGTGTCCGTTCCTTTTAATTAGTGGTTGCTTTGTTCAATTCGATTTGTGTATGTTGACCAGCTGTTGAACTTAATTATTTTATCTTACGAATTTCTATTAATATCATCATCTTCATAAGTGCGATGGGTTCGATTTTTATTTCACATCAATTATTTTCATCAGCTCCTTTTTTTATATCCCCCAGTTCATATTCATACCTATTTTTTCCTCCTGATGTATTACTCGATTAAGCAACGTAATACTTCAGGCACATAACTCGTTTACATTCTGAATTGGTTTTTAAAGCCAAGGGCATTCAACCGTCTTGTAAGTAACGGATGGGTTTGTTTATGCATTTTCGAAGAAAAGTTTTAATTAAATTAATGTATTTCGGGGACCTGCTTTTGCTCGGCATTTCCTTATTGGGCGTATTGTGGATGTTCTATGCACAAAACAACAGCCTACTTGCCTTTGAGGAATTCCTGGCGTTGCGAATTAAACTTGAAAATTTTCTGGTAGGGGCTTTCATTGTAGGAATCTGGCACGTCGGGTGTGCCTCCTTTGGACTGTATGAATCCAGGCGTCTGTCTACCATTTCCCAAGAGATACCGGATATTCTTAAGGCCACTTCGCTGGTAGCCTTCGTAACAGGAGGAATCGCTTTCTTTTTTCAAATAGAAATGGTTTCGGCTGGGGTACTTCTAAGCTTTTGGATCCTTTCGACGGTCTTGATATGCCTTAGCCGGGTAGGTGTGCGAATAACTTTGGCATGGATGAGACGTAAGGGAAGAAATTTACGCAATATTCTCATCATTGGCACCAATCCACGTGCATTAGCATTTGCTAGAGAAATTCAAACCAAACCTGAATTGGGATACCGTCTACTGGGATTTGTGGATGAGCCGTGGGATGGACTCAACCATGAGCACCTTGGGAATGTTTCTATTCTATCTGATCTTAAAAAATTTCCTGGATTTATTCGAACGTTTTCGGTTGATGAAGTGCTCATCGCCCTTCCCTTTCGCTCGTTTTATCAGGAAGCCGCCCAAGTCGTGGCCCAATGTGAGGAGCAGGGTATTCTCGTTCGTGTGTTAGGTGATCTTTTTTCCCCGAGACTGGCCAAGTCTTCCATTGACGAAGTGGGACCCCATCCCACGTTCAGCCTCAATACCGGAGCCATAGGAGACCAGGCCATTTTAATCAAACGAGCCATTGATTTAATCATTGCCCTGCCTTCGGTTATTCTTCTCCTCCCATTTTTTGCAGTTGTCGCAGTGGCCATCAAATGCACGTCTCCCGGCCCAGTTTTTTTTATCCAGGAGCGAGTCGGATTGAATAAACGGTTATTTCCATTCATCAAATTTCGGACAATGGTGCAGGGAGCCGAATTGCAGCAGGTGGAACTTGAACATTTAAATGAGGTGGATGGAGCCGCGTTTAAGATTACCAATGATCCTCGAGTGACTCCACTTGGACGCTTGTTGCGAAAAACAAGTATCGATGAATTACCTCAGCTTATAAATGTCATCAATGGAGACATGAGTCTGGTAGGCCCACGTCCGCTCCCGGTTCGAGATCTTCAGGAGTTTTATGAGGATTGGCATCGTCGACGCTTTAGCGTCAGACCAGGCCTTACTGGTCTGTGGCAGGTCAGTGGACGAAGTTCTACTTCATTTTCAAAATGGATGGAACTTGACCTGCACTATATCGATAAGTGGTCCATCTGGTTGGACCTCAAAATCTTATTTAAAACCATTCCGGCTGTAATGAAAGGAAGTGGGGCGGTTTAGAACTTTTCTCAATTCCCCCCTATTTAGTATTAGATATGCCAAAAACTGCGCTTATTACTGGAATAACCGGACAGGATGGGTCTTATCTGGCCGAACTTCTGCTTGCCAAGGGATACGCCGTTCATGGAATAATCAGGCGGGCCAGTACCTTTAATACCGCTCGTATTGATCATATTTATGCGGATCCTCATGATCCCCATGCAAAGCTCTTCCTTCATTATGGCGATCTCAGCGATTCAGGTCAGTTGACCAATCTCATTTATAATACGCAGCCTCAAGAGGTCTATCATCTCGGAGCGCAAAGCCATGTCCGGGTGAGTTTTGATACTCCAGAATATACCGGCGATGTGACGGCTCTCGGTACTACCCGGATCCTTGAGGCTATAAAACGAAGCGGGGTTTCCTGCAGATTTTATCAGGCTTCCTCAAGTGAAATGTTTGGAAATGCCGTCCCCCCTCAATCCGAAGATACCACCTTTTATCCGCGAAGTCCCTATGGAGCGGCAAAGGTCTATGCCTATTGGATGACCGTCAATTACCGTGAGGGGATGAATTTATTCGCGTGCAACGGAATTCTTTTTAATCATGAATCCCCCCGACGGGGAGAAACCTTTGTCACCAGGAAAATCAGCCGGGCAGTTGCGCATATAAAAGCTGGAAAACAAAAAGATTTGTATATGGGAAATCTTGATGCCAAGCGGGATTGGGGCTTTGCGCCAGAGTATGTAGAGGGCATGCACCATATGCTTCAAATGGATACTCCGCATGATTTCGTTCTGGGCACCGGAGAGACCCACACGGTACGGGAGTTTGTCGAGGAAAGCTTTGGGTACGTTGGTCTCGATTGGCGTGATTTCGTGAAGGAAGACCCGCAGTATCTACGTCCAACCGAAGTTGACGTCCTGGTTGCCAATCCTGAAAAGTCCAATAAATTACTCAAATGGCAACCTCGTATCACCTTCAAACATCTTGTTAGAATCATGGTCGATGCGGATATTCGAAAATTAGGAATGGAACCTAATGGAGATGGAGATTCCATCCTTCGCCAGAAATTTCCACATAGGTGGTGGAAGGGTGATTAATCATTCAGTTTATTGAAGCCCTCAGCATCGAGTTGATCCTTTCCTTTCATGCATCTGCTGAAAGAACCTCTGATGTGTGCCACACTCAATCCTATTTAATGGTCAGCAATGAAGCTAAACAGTAAGATATACATAGCCGGTCATACGGGTATGATGGGTTCGGCTTTTCTTCGGCAACTTCAGGCCCGAGGCCAGACACATATTCTCACCCGAACTCGACGGGAACTGGACTTGACGAATCAGGCTGCGGTTCAAGACTTTTTTGAAAAAGAGAAGCCGGAGTATGTTTTTGTGGCGGGAGCCAAGGTAGGAGGTATCTTGGCAAATGCCACCTATCCGGCCGATTTCATTTATCAGAATCTGGCGATTCAAACCAATATCCTACATGCGGCCAATCGGTCCGGAGTGGAACAACTATTATTTCTGGGGAGCGTGTGTATTTATCCCAAGCATTGTCCTCAGCCAATAAAAGAAGATTATTTGCTGACCGGTGCACTTGAGCCGACGAATGAACCCTATGCGATTGCCAAAATTGCAGGATTGAAAATGTGCCAGGCGTATAATCGACAGTATGGGACGAAGTATTTATGTGCGATGCCAACGAACCTGTATGGAACCGGGGATAATTTCGATCTGGAAACGAGCCATGTATTACCTGCCCTCATCAGGAAATTTCATGAATTGAAGGTTTCCGGCACTCCTGTTACTCTCTGGGGTACCGGTCAAGCCAGCCGGGAATTTCTCCATGTTGATGATTGTGCGAACGCCTGTATTTTCCTCATGGATCTGGATCCTGAACGATTCCAGACCTTACTACAATATCCCGCCGGTCCCCTGGTGAATGTCGGGAGTGGAGAAGACATCAGAATCGTGGAGCTGGCAGAAAGGATTAAGGACCTTATTGGGGCATCGGGGCAGATCAATTGGGATGCCAGTAAACCAGACGGAACCCCCAAGCGGAAACTGGATATAACCCGTCTTCATGCGCTGGGTTGGCAACCAAGCATATCGCTTTCAGAGGGCATCAAAATGACCTACGACTGGTATTTGCGACACGAAACGTCTGTGCAACTCAGGGAGGCTCATTCTTGAATCCTGTAAGAATGTTCCCCTCCTCAAATCCGCCCGACTTATCTGATCCCTTACTGATGGCGGCCAGACACCATTCTCCTTGTCCACCAAAGTTCAATCTGTTCGGCATCGGGGTGAGTCGAACGGATTATCATGAAGCTACAACCATCCTAATTCAGGCAGCCCAGGAACGTCACTCCATGATCGTGGATCATATGCCCGTTCATGGCCTCATCGAAGCCTGTTCAGATTCTTTCTTGAAAGACAAAATCAACCAGTTTGATATTGTTGCCCCGGATGGGCAGCCGGTTCGCTGGGCTTTGAATCGATTCCATCAAGCCAATCTTTCTGACCGTGTATATGGTCCGGAGTTAATGCTTCGCTTATGTCAACAAGCCGAGCAAAAAGGTATTGGTGTGTATCTCTATGGAAGCCAATCAGTGGTTTTGGAAAAATTACAACAAAAACTTCTTCACCGGTTTCCTTTATTGCGAATTGTGGGAGCTGAATCTCCTCCCTTTCGACCACTCACGCCAGAGGAAGATGAGGCCACCGTTGCCAGAATCAATCGGAGTGGCGCCGGGCTTATTTTTTTGGGATTGGGATGTCCCAAACAGGAGCATTTTGCCTTTGATCATCGGCACAAAATTTATGGTGTTCAATTGTGTGTCGGTGCGGCCTTTGATTTTCATGCCGGCACGAAGAAAATAGCACCGCCATGGATGCAACGAAACAGCTTAGAATGGGTATTTCGTCTGTGGTGTGAGCCCAAGAGATTATGGCAACGATATCTTTTCACGAATTCTATCTTTTTATGGAAAATTCTGAGGAGGGAATTGGGTCCCTTGAAATGAATAATCGAAAAATTATATCTTCCGCTTTCTTTGCTTCCAGGCTGATTCTTTTATTCTGATCGGTTCGATCGATATGCATAAAGTTTAATTAATACATTTAATACTTCCATCTATTTTTATCCTATTATTCATAATATAGACAATTTAACCGTGAGGAAAGCCGTGAAAATTCTTTGCCTTGGCGGAGCTGGATTTATCGGGTCTCATCTAACAGCACGACTCCTTAAAGAAAGACATACCATCACTGTGGTCGATCAAGATCACGAAAAAATCCAGGAGTGGGTCGGTTTGGATAATCTGAGAATCATCAAAGAAGATATTCGAAGGCCAGATTGGGGCTTGATGGAACTGGTTCAAGACGCGGATGTGGTCATTGATTTGATTGCCTATGCGAACCCTGGGTTATATGTAAAAATGCCATTGGAAGTATTCCGTTTAAACTTCACTGAAAATTTAAAAATTGCCGAGGCATGCGTAGCACTAAAGAAACGTTTAATTCAATTTTCAACGTGTGAAGTTTATGGGAAAACTCCTGCTAGTTTCATGAATGGTCATTTGCTGGAAGCTGACGATCCCCTTCATGCTACTTTCTCGGAAGACACCACAAACCTAATCATGGGGCCGGTTAATAAACACCGTTGGATTTATGCTTCAGCCAAACAATTATTGGAGCGTGTCCTTCACGCCTATGGTCTAGAAATTGGTTTTAACTACACGATTATCCGGCCATTTAATTTTATCGGCCCCAAGATTGATTTTCTCCTAAGTGAAAATGACGGAATACCGCGAGTCTTTTCTTTTTTTATGGATGCACTGCTTTCTGGAACAGATATGAAACTTGTGAATGGAGGTCATAACAGGCGTTGCTATACCTATATAGATGATGCCGTTGAGGCTATTTATCGTATTATCATGGATGTAAATGGTGTCTGTAACAGGGAAATATTCAATATTGGGACTCCTGGAAATGAGATTTCAATCAGGGAATTAGCAAACAAAATGCAAGATATTTATGTTCGAAGGTACCCTAGAACTGATGCACCCCTACCGCAAATTGTCGATGTTTCCGGGGAAGAATTTTATGGAAAAGGCTATGAAGATTCAGACAGGCGAATACCGGACATTTCAAAGGCAGAGGCGTTAATTGGCTGGAAGCCCCAATGGGGATTAAACGAATTGTTAGAGAGTACTATGGATTACTATGTTGATCACGTGAACACGACACAGGCAAAGAATGTATCGCCTCTTAAAGAAACTCATATTTAATATATGAATAAGATGGGATGCTCTTCTGTCACTTGCTTCACCCAGCATTAACTCCAAAGTTAATACTTCCTAATTTGCAATGACCCACGACCGCAGGGCTGATGATCGGCCTTATGGTTTGTAGGCCTTTCCTGCCGACGTGAAAATACTGCATATCTTTCATGATTTACTTGAAACCGGAGGGACTCCGTTCCAAGTAAGGAACTTGGTTCAAGCCCAGGCTGATCTTGGCAACGATGTTCTTGCTGTTTCTTATAAGGGTGACTCGGAAAAGATTCCCTCTAATGTTAAGTCTGTCCACTTGGGAAAAGGTTTGCGCAGTATTTTGCAATTTCGGAAGGTATTGCAATCGTTTAAGCCTCACATTATTCATTTATCAGGTATCTGGATTCCGGTACATCATGTCTGGTTAAGAGAAGTTTTTCGTTTTGGCGCACCCTGTATTATTTCAACCAACGGGAATTTGAGCCCCCATGGGTTCGGTGTCCGTTTTGGAGGAAAGCCAACGAATTTTTACCATATTTGGAGAAAGGCGCTATGGCATAAGTATTTTGATGCTCCGATGCTTAGGGCCGTAGCATGTGTTCATACGCCATCAAAATACGAAGCCGAAATTCTGACCGAGCTTGGAGTCACCAATCGGTTTGTTGCGCCAGTCGGTATTAATTCATCCTGGGTAAAGGCTCGGCCATGTGATGGTAGGAAATTGCATGATCCCGTGACATTTTTACATTTAGGTCGACTGGACATTTTCCACAAAGGATTGGATTTAGTTTGCGATGCGGTCGAAATCCTCATGCGTTCCCGAAATCAAAAGCCATTCCGAGTGATTCTGGCGGGTCCTTCAGTAAATGGTTCTATGGAAAAACTTAAAAAGCGTGTATCGGGAATAGGAAACAAGGTTTTTGATTTTAGAGGTTTTGTTTCGGGAGAGGAGAAAAATTCCCTTTGGACGGAGGTAGATTATTTTCTTAATGTGTATCGTTATGCGGGAATTGCGCTTGCTCCCTGTGAAGCCTTAGGAAATGGTATCCCACTCATTGCGTCCATGGAAGGGAACCTTGGAGATTGGACCGAGCGAATGAACATGGGAATAGTTGTCCCTCTAAGTTGTGAGCATTTAGCTGATGAGATGGCTACGGTGTTGAAATATTCAGAGGATATTTATCAACGGCTCTCAGGGAATGCAGTGAATTTTTGTATGACGTATTCCTGGGGAAAAGTAGCACAAGACTTGGTCGATGAATATAAAAAGATCATTGATGACTATTCCCGTGAGAGTCGGCCATGAGTTTGAGTAGAAGGTCTTGTGATGTTTTGGGTAAATCCGAAGCCGCATTACCGTTATGGTGTTGAATCACTGGGGAAAAAGAGGCGGCATTTCACTTGTTGACCAGGGAGTACACGGAGGTACGAATTTTCTCATCAACATTATTCTCGCTCGTTGGTTGAGTCCTCACGAATATGGGGCATTTGCCGTAGCATATACTATTTTTCTTCTTATTGGTGCCATTCACACTTCAGCAATAATCGAACCAATGATGGTTTATGGAGCACGAAAATACATAGAAACATTCAGAGGGTATATTGGAAGTCTCCTATTAGGACACGGAATTTTCTCTCTGCTGGTCTGTGTTATTTTAATCAGTTCTTCTTTGACATTCTTAGCATTTGACTCTATCGAGCTGTCTGATGCCTTTCTGGGTTTAGCCATTGGAAGTCCTTTTATTCTTCTACAGTGGATGATTCGCCGAAGTTTCTATGTAATTTCTCATTCAGTATGGGCTCTTGCCGGAAGTATTATGTATTTCATATTGAATGCGTTGGTAATTTTTCTCCTTTATCAGAAGGCTTCGCTAAGTCCGTTTTGGGCATTTTTATCAATGGGTCTAATAGGTTTACTTGTGAGTGTTTGTCAGATAGGCATCCTGAAGCCTGAGTTTAAATGGACTGGGCCTTTGAGCCTTTCTTCGATATTCCATGATCATAGGGAGTTCGGAGCATGGAATATCATTGGAACAATTATCAAATGGGCGTCGACAGGTATTTTAACCATTATGGTGTCGGCCTTTCTTGGTCTAAAATCTGCTGGAATCTTGTCCGCAGTGCGAATCCTTTTTCGTCCCTTAGATCTTATTTTAAATGCTGTATCATTGGTGGCATTACCCGTACTATCTTCCGTGCAAGGCGAGAATGCTTCAATTGACCTTCGCAGGAAATTGCATGGTCTACTTTGGTTGGTCTGTGGAACCGTAGCGATATACGGCATTCTTCTCTCCTCATTTTCTGAATTCATCATTCATTATCTCTATAAGGGACTTTATGATGGTCATCGTAACCTTTTTGTGTTGATATCTCTCAGCTTTGTTGCGTCTTCCTTTGTGTTTGTTTTTACGCTGGGTCTTAAATCGATTGGAATTACTCGGGAAATTGCCAAAATCTGGAGCACGTCCGCACTTGTTGTTTTCGTTGGTTCAATTCCGATGATTCATATCTGGGGAATTCCTGGAGCGTTGACTGTCCAAATACTTTCCACGTGTATCGCTGGGTATCTTTCCTGGTTGGGAGTGAGGCGGAAAATTGTTGCGTAAAAAAGGAAAAAAATAGTTGAAGATTTTGCATTGGTATCCAAATCTTTTGAGAGGTGGTGCTGTTGCGAATGGAGTATTGGGTTTATCCCATAGTCAGGCGAAACTTGGAGCAGATGTTGTCATCGCGAGTGCTAGCACAACTACGGAACCATTGTATTATCCCATAGACCGCCCTAAGGATGTTGAGTTTTACGAATGGTGCCCAAGATGGTTTATGAATTATCGAGGGCGAGGTTTGCGTATCCTGTCTAGGAATACAATTAAAAAATTACAATCATTCGACCCTGAAATTGTGCACGTCCATGGCGAATTTAATATAGATAATTTGCACACGTGTAGAATTTTTCATTGTCCAGTTGTATTGAGTCCCCGTGGGGCATTTGCCCCAAGACTCTTAAAGAGAGGAGTAGGAGTGTGGGGGGGGAAATATGCCTATCTTAAGCTAGCCAAAAAGATTTTATATGAAAAAGTCGTCGCATTTCATGCACTTTCCCCATTGGAGAAAGTGCAAATTGAGGCCGTCCTTCCAGCGAGTCAGGTGTATTGTGCTGCTCAAGGACCAAATCTTCAATTAGAAAAAGATCTGGTTCCTGCAGGGGTGAAAGACGGAAGCGTTGATGAAATACAATTGCTCTGTGTGGGTAGATTGGATGTCTACACAAAAGGATTGGATTACTTGATTCAGGCTTTTGCATATGCCGCTAAACGTATACAAGGGAAACGTCTTTGCCTAAGACTCATTGGCCCAGATTGCAAGGGCGGAAAAGAACAACTGAAACGATTGGCTCGAAGTTTAGGCGTCCTTGGGCATATCAGATTCGAGGGTGTGGTAATAGGCAAGGAACTAATACAGGCATTGAAGACATCTGATATTTATGTCCAGATGTCGCGACATGACGGTTTTGGGCAAAGTGTTTGTGAGGCGTTACTGATGAATATGCCTGCTATTCTTTCTCGCGAAATCGGTTGTATATCATATGCAAATATTGAGGATATGGCGCATATAAGAAAAGTTCCCCTAAGTGGAGGTGAGGCGGGTAATGCCATCATTGACTGTGCTGCACGCCTTACAGAACTTAAGGCATTGGCAAAGACTCATAGTAATCAGTTGCGGACCATTTTTTCTTGGGAAAGTGCAGCCCAGGCACATCTTAATGCTTATGCGAAATTTTCCGGATGTCCACTGCCAGCGGGCAATTAATAATATTATGCAAAGGGATCAAGTGTTCGTAAATGAGCGCATGAGGCAAGCAATGCCAAACGACCTGTCTGAGGGATTTTTGGCATCAAACCTCTTTCGATTCTTTGAAAACGAGGGAATTTGTTATGTCCTGGTTGGGGATTCTCGGGAGTATCCAGCAAAAATACTGAGTGATGTGGATTTAGTTATTCAGCCGGAGTGTGTCAGTAACCTTGTTCCCTGTCTGATGAAGTTTTGTGACCTTTATAATTTAAAGATTGTTCAAATTCTTCAGCATGAGCAATCGGCGTGGTTTTTTGTTTGTACTTGGACGGGTAATGATGGCAAACACCATGTTTTTTATCCCGATGTTTGCACCGATTATATTCGCCGGGGAAGGCGATTTTTAAGTGCTCGCGGCTTGTTGTCCGGGCGTATTCGAAAACACATTGACTCAGATGCTCAGCAATGTTCGTTTTTTGTGCCAGCCCCGGAGCAGGCTTTTATCTATTACCTGTTGAAAAAAATTGATAAAGGCCACCTGGCTCAAAGCCATCAATCCTATCTGAGTGGAGAATGGAAGAAAGCCCGGAAGGAATCAAAAAAGCAATTGCAAGAATTTTGGAGTGAGCCGGAAGTAGAAATGCTTTGCGAAGCAGCAGAATCTAATTCGTGGAATGAGGTTTGTGATGCATTGCCTAGGCTACGGAAGGCACTTCGCGGGAATCTCGCATTTTCATGGAAATATTTTGCACGAGATGTGCAAAGAAAAATTCAAAGAATTATGAAGCCAACTGGAATTCATGTTGTCCTCCTTGGGCCAGATGGGTCCGGGAAAAGTACCATTCTGGAGCATATTGAGGAATCACTGGCACCTGCCTTTCGTAGGACGAAGCGGTATCATCTTAGACCATTTTTGGGAAGGCGCAAACTTACTAGAGCGCCGGAGTTGAATCCGCATGGTAAGCGGGTGAGGGGATTGTTGACTTCCATGATCAAGCTGGGTGTCTGGTGGATTGATTTTACCATTGGATATTTTGCCAGTGTATTTCCTTGTCTGGTTCGTTCGACGCTTGTTTTATTTGATAGATACTATTTTGATTTACCCATTGATCCTAAACGATATCGATATGGTGGTCCTCTTTGGTTAGCGAAGCTTTGTGGGAAATTGATACCTCGTCCGGACCTCGTGATATTGTTGGATGTTCCGGCAGAGGAATTGTTTTTGCGAAAAGCCGAAGTTGCGATAGAGGAAAGCCATCGACAACGACAAGCGTACCGTGAATTTGTCGGCACCTTGCCAAATGGACATATCATTGACAACTCGGAACGATTAGAGGAAACAATTCAGAAGGTAGAGGCTGTAGTCCTCAATTATATGGAGATCCGTGCCATCTCCAGCCTTGGTCATGTTAAACAATGAGATGAGGGCTCTGAGTCTCTTTTCATCAGATTCGCAGGTTAGGGCCCTTCCTACTTCCAGAAACCCCCGTTTACTACTTACTGGGTCGACGGTAAAACGTCGCTGGCAGGAGAGTGCTTTATACCCTGCTCATAGAAGAGTTGCCAAGTGGTATCGATTTTTCCTGCGCTTAAAAGTGGCAACAGGATTGGGTTTAATTGCCCCCGTAATAAATGATCACTCAAAGATCAACGACTTCATAAAGGACATTTTTCCCGATGTTGATTCCGCGGCACTCCTCATTGGTTCAGCAGGACCAAATCAGAAAAATATTATTCAATTATGGAGTCGGGAAAGAGGGGTCGTTGGGTACATAAAATATGCCGAGACACTCATTGCTCGATCCAGACTAGAAAACGAGTACAAGATGTTGGGGTGTATTCCTAAAGGAATCGGTCCGGACATACTGAAGTACACCTCATTTAACGATGGGAAAGCCCTGGTCCTCAGTCCGATATTCGGACGAGCTATGCCAGTAAATTTGCCTCCCCCGTACTGGATTCACGAATTTCTGAATGGTCTTCAGATCTCACCGTGCATGGGAATCAACGAACACCCAGGCGTAAGATTTTTTCAGGAAAAATACGGCAGTGTGGTCCTGCCCTGGCTCGAGTCTCTTTCTCAACGAAAATGGCCCGTTGTGGTATATCATGGTGATTTTGCACCATGGAACGTACTGCATTGGTCCCATGGAAGTGTCGCTGCGATAGATTGGGAGTATGGATTGTCAGAATCCCTTCCGCACCTGGATTTAATCCATTATTTTTTACAAGTCGGGCGCTTGATCCGGTTTTGGGCTCCACGCCAGGCAAGGGTATTTGTCATTAACTACCTGCTGAGACACTGTTCATTGGGTCTTAACGAGATAGAAGGGCTAGTGAGCTTGTCAGCTTATCATGCATATCGCGAGGCAATTGTGGACGGTCATGTGGAAAATTCAAATCGTGTTCTTTGGTGGAGGTCCGTATGGGAGTGCGAGAGGTGAAACGACTAAAAGTCTTGATCTCAGCCTATGCTTGTGAACCGGAAAAAGGTTCGGAATCTGGTGTTGGGTGGAACGTGGCTCTGCAAATGGCAAAGTATCATGACGTCTGGGTAATCACCCGCAGCAATAACCGATCGAGCATTGAAGCAGCCTTAAAACGTTGTGACCAGCCTAAGCCACATTTCCTCTACTACGATCTCCCCAAGTGGATCCGGTTCTGGAAGAAGGGGGGGAGAGGCGTCAGAGCCTACTATTATATGTGGCAAATGGGAATATTGATATTGATTCGAAGTCTGCACCGGACCATGAACTTCGAACTGATCCATCACGTGACGTTCGTGAAGTTTTGGACGCCGAGTTTTCTATCCTTTCTCCCAATTCCATTCTTGTGGGGTCCTATTGGTGGTGGAGACACGACCCCCGTAGTGCTGCGTACGGAGTTGGACTTTAAGAGTAAAATGTACGAGACGGGTCGACATCTGGCTTTGTGGATAGGAGAGCATGATCCGTTTGTTTGGCGAACGGCAGCAAGAAGTCGGATGGGAATCGCCACAACAAAGGAAACGGCATGCCGCTTAAGAAAGCTGGGTGTATCTAATATAAAACTCTATGGTGAGGCCGGGCTAGAAATGAGTGCGATTGCTCAACTTACGCAATCCTCGAAGCGGTCGGATTCTTCGTTTAGGTTTGTGACAATTGGAAGATTGTTAGGGTTTAAAGGGGTTTTTTTGGCGCTACGGGCATTTGCACAAGCCAATCTGCTGCATTGTGAATATTGGATTATCGGTGATGGTCCGGACAGAAGGAGATTGGAGAAACTCGTGGAATCTCTTGGTATTGCAGAGCGAGTAAAATTCTTTGGGGAAATTCCCAGGTCTAAAGTGTTGAGTAAACTCGGCGAATGCAACGTGCTTGTACACCCCAGTTTTCATGAATCAGGTGGCTGGGTCTGTTTGGAGGCCATGGCCGCTGCACGACCCGTAATTTGCCTGGATCATAGTGGACCTGCCACGCAAGTGACGGACAAAACCGGAATACTCATTTCTGTAAATTCTACCGAACAGGTGTTACGGGATATGGGAGAGGCAATGCAAAAGTTAGCTTATACCCCTTTTCTTTGCGAACAGATGGGCAGAGCTGGGCGGGAAAGAGTGTTGCAAGATTATAGCTGGGATTCCAAGGTTGATGTTCTCAATGAATTCTATCATGAAGTGGCACTCCAGGGATCGCCGTAAAACGATTGTGTCATGATCTCGTATGACTCAGCCTGACACATTGGCAGAGTCGCATATCCTCTATGGGTAGATGTCAGATAACCTTTTCATCCAATTTTCTTTTCCGTAGACCACTGCTCAAGAAAAGACAGGTCCGATAACAACAATGGAAAATAAGCTTAGGGTTTTGATTGTCCACAATTTTTATCAAGAGCCCGGTGGGGAAGACGAAGTATTTGCCGCCGAAGGCCGACTCCTCGAAGCGAATGGCCACAAGGTTATTCGGTATACCTTACATAACGACTCTATACAAGAAAACTCTATGGTTGACCTTGCAAAGGCATTAATTTGGAATAACAAGGTGTATCATGCTCTTCGTAGACTTATTCAACGAGAACGCCCGCAAGTCGCCCATTTTCATAATGTCTTCCCATTAATTTCCCCTTCAGCCTTTTTTGCAAGTCGGGCGGAGAAGGTCCCCGTCATATTAACGCTGCACAACTATCGGCTTCTGTGTTCCAACTCACTTTTTTATAGAGATGGAGAAGTATGTGAGGACTGTCTTGGAAGTATTTTCCCAATTTCCGGAGTTATTCATCGGTGCTACAGAGGGAGTCGAGTAGAAAGTGCTGGTGTAGCGGCCATGCTCAGTATCCATCGAATGATGGGGAGCTGGAAATACAAGGTCAATACATTTGTTGCGCTCACAGATTTTGCCAGGCAAAAATTTATTGAGGGAGGACTTCCAGAAAAGAAGATTGTAGTTAAACCGAACTTTGTTGAGCCTGACCCGGGTTTTGGTAGGGAGAAGGTACAAGATTACGCGTTATTCGTTGGTCGGCTTTCCTCAGAGAAGGGACTTAGTACGCTTTTAAGGGCCTGGTCAGCGTTGCATGAGCGTATACCACTCAGGATTATTGGCGATGGGCCGCTTGCCCACCAGGTTCAGGATGCCTCTAGGACTATAACGGGAGTTGAATGGTTAGGAAGACTGAAAAAGACCGAGGTCTTATTGGCCATGAAGCAAGCGATGTTTTTGGTCTTTCCATCCGTTTGGTACGAAGGACTTCCGATGACAATCATTGAAGCGTTTGCCGTCGGATGTCCCGTCGTAGGTAGTGCCATTGGGGGAGTGAAAGACTTGATTGTTTCGGGGAAAACGGGCCTTCATTTTCGTCCTGGTGATGCAGAGGATCTGGTGGAGCAAGTGACATGGGTGCTGGCTCACCGAAGCCAAGTTTTGGAGATGCGGAGTCAGGCTAGGTTAGAGTATGAAACCCGTTATTCGAATGTTAAAAACTATAAAGATTTAATGGATATATACGACCAAGCTAGGAGTAGGGAAACGGCAACGGTTTTTGCTCAATAGCGGGTGAAATTAAAGGAATAGGACTATTAAAGAAGAAGCCCTGGGTTACGATGAACGTCATTGTAGAATTACTTGGTATGAGAAGCTGGCTGTTTGGGCTGATTGCGCTATCCACAGTCCTTTATGGAAGAATTTTGACAGAGTTGGGCGGGCCGGCGGTTGTGAAGTTTTTTCATTTTGCCTTAGTGGCCATTTTCGCCGTTCTTCTTCTCCCGTTTTTGAGCAATTCTATTTCTTGGTCTCTTATGTATGGTCTCTTATTGCTTTTGTGGGTCATGATTTTAAGTGCAGTCATCAACAATGCTGGAATAATAAATATTTTACTCGATTTTCTGGTACTTTCCGAGCCATTTCTTCTTCTGGTCCTAATGATCAACCAACCGATGTCCAAATCACAGATTCAGACCTTTCGTTGGCTGCTTGTGGTTTTTATTTGTATACACGTTGGATTATCATATGCGCAGGCTCTCGCAGGCGGCGGAACTGATGACGTAAAAGGCGTTTTTCTTGAACAAGGCGCTGGACATCATGTTGCCGGAGCCGTTGCCCTGACCGCAGCAGTTTACTTTTTTACGGCTCTTGAGAGTTTTTCTCTACCTGTACGCGCGATGATAAGTCTTATCATCGCGAGTGTGGTCATTCTTTCGGATTCAAAACAGGTCATTGCTGTTTTCCTGTTGGGACTTGGTTGTTTGCTGTGCACGAAACTTGGAGATTTTCGGAAGTTCTTCTTATACGTCACATTGTTTATGATTTCAGCGGCGGTGCTTTTATTTTCCGCCTTTACTATTTTTCCGGCATTAACGACCTGGGCGGATCTGAACTTGATCTTAAAAGGGTTAACCGTAAAGTTTGGGATTTTATCGCTTATTTTTACTCACTATGACTCTACCCTGAATTGGATTTTTGGGTTAGGGCCAGGTCATACCGTTGGCAAGTTGGCATTCATGTTGCCCCAGTATGATGAACAGCTTCGTTCTCTTAGTGTGTCTTTTTCATCTGTTACTCAACACGCATGGAACTATCAACAAGGAAATTATCTGTCGCATTCGGTTACAGGGTCCAGCATGTGGTCTCCTTTTTTCTTCTGGGCAGGGGTATGGGGTGATCTTGGGATTCTGGGGATTGTATCCTACGGATTTCTTTGGGTCATTGTGATTTTGCGCATCTGCACAAATGATCTTGCTCGTTTTCTCGCCTTTACCGTCCTCATATTTGGTATCGTCTTTTCCTGGTTAGAAGAACCTGGCTATATGCTATTTGTGGTGACCATTATAGGACTGAGTTGGCAGGAGCAACAGGCTAGATTGCCCATACAAAGTTTTGAGATGGAGAGAGAAAGTAGAAATTGCCGTGTTAATAACTGTACGAATGCAATAATGAGGAATTGAAGGTTGAGCCGTGAAATAAGATTTATGGTTGGATGAGGGATTGAGTTGGTCCCAATAGATTTTATGGGTTAATTGAAAAATCCAAAAAAAGATGCGTGAAGCAATAGATTTTCGCCGCAACAATCTATTGCTTCACTTCGATTTGCCAATAGCTTTTGGAGATTCTGCTATTATATCTCCTGACTCCCACAAAGGGAGAAAAGTTTGTTACAGGGACATGGACTCATCGGAGCCTTAGTTTTATTTTGTTAAAGTTGGAGGGGGAGCAGGAGGATAGATACAATCCATTGCCAGGTTTGTCGCAAGCGAGTCTGGATGTATGAAAAAGGAATTTTGATCTTGATTTGCAGTTGATTGCCATTCAGGGAAACGAATACTTTTCCCTCCTTCGCCTAGTCGAAAAGCTCCAGGAATGGACGGCTTCATCCATATATTCCCATCGGAAAATAAGCCATTCAGGAAAAAGGAATGGGGGTCTGTTATCAATAAGGCATGATCACCGGAGATGATATTATTCGTTAATCGCCATCGTTCCGTTTTGTGCTCTGTTCTTTCACCCGTCTCCCAATTGTTCACCATTCGAGTGAATGGAGCCTGTACAATAATTTGATAGCCCCGGTTGGCATAAATTCGGCTTCCGGTTAATGTAAGATCTGGTGTTTGCACCGTTCTAAATCCCCATTGATTGTTCTGGTAAATTTTGGCGTTGGTGATTGTAATTCGTTCACTGGCTTCGACGAATAATCCATACGTTCGGTTTCCGCACCAACGACCGTCTTCCATGCGAATATTTCGATTATCATAGTCTAACCAAAAACCCGTGGTGTGATTTCCGCGGGCTATGTGTCGTCTGAAGATAGCATCGTGGATTTGTACGGCCTTCATGCCAGCCACTCCCCAATGTACGAAATCTCCCTTTACACCTCTCCAATTGTTACGTAACGTTTTGTCGTCTTCAGATAGGAGGTTTTTGATCTTAGCGAGCTGATATCCTGAGGCCCCATTGTTCCTGGCTTCATTTCGTTTGCTTGTCAAGTTTTGGATGTTGTGCAAAAAATAACCCATGCCATTATTCCAGGAAAAGAGAAGGTCTTCTAAGGTGACATTGTTTCCATCCGTGATGACTAGGGCGCTACCGAGAAAATCAGAAGCCGCATGTTGAAAGGTTAAGCCTTTGAGTACAAGATTTGTTTTTCCTTTGATAAGTACCGGACGGCTACGAATGGCAACTTCAATTAAGCTTTCAGAAGGGGCTACTCCTTCAGGTAGAGCGATGAAAATTTGACTGGTGCTTTCTGTTGCAAAAAATGTCCCAGCTACTAATTCGGTTGACGATAAAACCTGTTTTAATGGAATTCCATTGACGAAAACCATCTCTTTCCTTCTCACAATATGACTGACGTTGACCCTGCCCTTCCAACTCTCAGGAAGTGATTTGAC
The DNA here is from genome assembly GCA_021604105.1 of Nitrospirales bacterium. Lineage (GTDB taxonomy): Bacteria > Nitrospirota > Nitrospiria > Nitrospirales > UBA8639 > Nitrospira_E. Next base: position 29,022 of record BQIW01000042.1, read on the forward strand.
CCCCCACTTATAGGGCCAGCTATGAACGAAGATATTGGGGGCTTTTGTAGATTTCCAGTTTCGAAAAATATCTGCCCCAGAAATAATGGCTTTGCCAATTTCGGTCGCCTCAAAGATAATTGGAGGATCTGAATCTTGTTGGTTGACGATTATTTGGAATTTTTCTCGGTAGACTCCAGGGGCCACAAGAATTTTTGTTCCAAGTCCAAGCGCACGATTTTCAATGGCAATTGTTGTGGCCTTCCCCAAGGTTTTGAGTGGCAAATTCGCGGTTCCCGGATTAGAATCAGAAGCGGCTAGGTGTTTATTGTTGACGTGGATGGTTCGAGCTACCTCTATGAGTCCTAAGGGGAGCGGCGCCCCATAGGAACTAGCTTGCAATACATTTGGTAAGCCTAAGACTATTAATATTGAATACAACTTCACATAGTTTACAGCGTTCACCTTGAGATGTACTAAAACCTTTTTCATGCTCGCTCCTTTATTGTTAAAGCACCACAGTAGCAGGCGGTACGAATACTACTTCCACGAAATACTCTCCTGGAATGCCACGAGGTCAAACGTAAGCCATTTTCAAAAGACCATTCAGGTCATTAAGGAAAAACTTTGACTGAAGGTCTCTGCCGATGAGTTGTTGCTTTTGACCAGTGCCGACTTAGGGATTTAAGTAAAACTGAAAAAAAGATAAAACCTGGTAAAAAATGAAGCGAATGGATGAGCAGAATGGATGAGTATAAATTTAACGGTAACGATGTGAATACTTCAAAGGGCGCTATTTGTTCCTATCGGGAAAACCTGCAATAAATATTATTAAGAGGTCTGCATGATTTCATACTAAACAACTTTGGTCCTTAATGGAACATTCAATTTCAATTATTTTGGATATCCTGTGCGGTTCCCTTTTAGATTTGGAAGTCTCGAAGAAGAGTGTATCTGACAACATCGATTAGGTAACATTGAGCAAGCCCAACAACAGATCAATGGATGGATCCGATGGTACAATTGCTGCTCAATTTAGACCAAGATAGGTGCAATCATCTAAAAGATCTTGCCGTGGCTTTACGGGGTAGGCAAAGGTTGATGTCTGATCTTGGTTCATGGTGGTTTGCCATTCGCTAAATGTCAAGCGGTCGGCGGAAGCTTGAAATGGTTTGGTGTTAGATGCGCTAGACCAAAAATTCCCGCTGGACCTTAACCCTAGTCCCAAGGGATTCTTGAAACTGCTTTGGACTAAAAGGCCATCGCCAACAATAACATTGTTCTCCAGCGTCCATTTTTCTGCGCCAATATTATGCCTTTCTCCTGTTTCCCAGTCGTTTACCCCTCTGGTCTTCTGTCCTTGGACTCGAATCTGGGGACCCCGATTGTGGTAAATCTGGCTTTCTTCTAGATTGATCTGACTTGAATTCACAATCCTAATTCCCCACTCGTGGTTTTGGTAAATTTTCATGTTTGTTATTGTTAGAGGGCCTTGGGTGGCCTCAAGGAATAAGCCATGTTTGAGATTACCACACGATATCCCCTCTTCTAATCGAATGTTCTTGTTATCGTAGTCTAGCCAAAAACCAGCCGCGTGATTCCCTTGGGCACGATGTCGGCGAAATACGGCGTCGTGTATACCCATAATTTTCGCTCCAGCGACTGCCCAATAGACGAAATTTCCCATTGCTCCTCTCCAGTTATTAAATGAGGTTTCATCATCTTCGGAAAGATAGTTTTTTACTTTCCAGGCGGTGTGTCCGGGGCCCCCATTGTATGTCGAGATATTTCTTCGGGTTGTTACATTTTGTACATTGTGAAACTGATACCCTCCCCAACTATTCCAAGCGAATTCGCAATCTTCAAGGTGAACGTTTTGTGCATTCGTAATGCCGAGTGCGTGGCCAACAAGGCCAGATGCGTCATGCTGAAACCTTAGCCCTTTTAGAACTATATTGGCTTTTCCCTTAATGTTAAGGAGTCCGCTTCGAACGGCAACTTCAACCTCACTCCGTTTGATGCCAATTTCATCTGGTAAAAAAATCATTATTTCGGAATTTTCTTCTGAAACAAAAAAATTGCCAGGCTTCATTTCAGAGTGCAAATCTACTTGATTGAACTTGATCCCATTCACAAAAACCATTTCTCGACGTCGGACAATTGGTTGCAGAATTGTTTTGCCTTCCCATCCAGGAGGATATGGCCTGACTCCCCATTTGAATGGCCATTGATGTGTGTAGATTTTTTGGTGTTTTGTCTCCTTCCAGTTTCCCCAGATTTCTGATCCAGAAATAATGGTCTTCCCTTTTTCAAGAGCTTCAAATGTAATGGTGGGATCCAGTTTTCTGTTGCTGAATTCCATATGAATTTTCTCTCGATAAATGCCAGGAAAAATAAGGATTTTTGAACTGAATCCTCTTTTATGATTTCCTAGCGCGAGAGTTGTTGCCATTCCTATGGTCTTGAGAGGCAATATCTGGGTTCCTGGATTGGAGTCTGATGCGTGAGGGGAAGTGTTGTGGACATAAATAACTCTATCTGATTGCGTCGATGGGAGTGTGTCTGGTGCTCCAATGGCTGCAAGGACTCGTACTGGAATAAGGAACACACAAAAAAATCCCATGACGTAAAAAAAAGGCAATGTAAAGTTTGGTCTGGTTCTGTTTGTCATTTCAAGGATTCCAATATTGCTTGTGACAGAATATGCCGATTGATTTCACTCAATTACGAGGGGACGAGGTGCCAGCAGGACTCTCCTGCATGGTTCCCATGGGCTCCGCAAAAATCCGGTTTATAGTCATTGAGGCGGGGTTATTGCTTAGACTCTCTGTTGAATCTCTTTCGGTGGTGAAAAGATGTTGAGAGAACTACCAGAAAAACGCGGGTCAACTTGCGGGAACGTGTGCGAGGAAATCATTCGGCTTACCCTGTGTTTTTAAGATATCTTCTGGCCTACCGTGTATTGGTAACCCTTGTGATGGAGATTTTATTCCTGCGATCATAGTCTCCGGTAAATCCAATCGGGTATATATCGTTTTTGCTTATTGAACGCAATGCCAAGAATATTCCCACCGCTTTCGATGAGTTTATCCTTTAAACTTTGAACCACGTGTGAACGGGATTTCACCGCTTCAATTACGAGGACTACGCCATCAACCATCGAACAGAGAGCCAATCCATCGTGTGAGGAACTAATTGGTGGAGAATCAATGAGGATATAGTCGAACTGCTTTTGGACTGGCTCCCATGGGAGCACATCCCGTGATAACCATGATGTGCTTGAATTCGATTCATGATTTTCCGAAAGGAAACACAGGGAAAGAGACAGTTCATGATGGGGAATGCTTGAAACTGACAAGTCAATAGAGCCACCGTGTCTAATGGTCGATTCCAATGGTATTTTTGGTTCCATATGAAATGCCTGATGTTGATCGGCATGCCCGGGACATGTGTCGACTAGAAGTACGGACTTGTTGTTTTGCTTTGCTAAGAGCATCCCAAACTCTCTGACGATAGCCGAGGTACCTTCACCTTTACTTGAACTAATAAATTGAATGATATTCCGTTCTGGAGAAGGAAGGAGAGTGGAAATACTTTGGCGCATACGCGCCATTTCATCCTGCATTTCCAGGCCTGGCAAATGCGAGGTATAAGAGGGCGTATAGGGAGTAATAGAAGGCGCATTGGCTCTTGGTTCGTGCTTTTCTAATTCACGCTTATCATACGCATATTGTAAAGCCTCAAAAACTTTGCTCATTTATCAAATCCTTCTTAATTCATTTGGTTACATCTATGTTTCTTATTCCGGAACGGTATGTGGCCTTTTCAATTCAATGGACTGGTTCGTTATCCCTCGTACTCACTGTTGGTAACTTTAGTCTACTTGATCTCTGGAAAATTTTTGAGACGAAATCGTCATTATTCACACCCAAACCTGCACATGGAGAGTCACGAGTTCTTATAGGTAATGCTTGTTAGGATTGGTAACCCTAAATCGTGGGAGGCATATTCGGGACGCGAATATCCGCTTTCTAAATATTCGCTCGCGATAACCCACAAAATTGCCGAGACACCTCCAATCATTATTCCGAGGAAAAGAATTAACCCCTTTTGAGGTTTAACGGGCTTCATGGGCATAGTGGCTGGCTGAATCACGCTGATATTGGCCATTTTGAGTTGGTCCATGGCCTCAGATACTTTTGCTTCCTCTACCTTCGTTAAGTACATCTTATAATTATTTTTGTCTGAATCAACTTTCATTTGGAGTGTCTCGAATTCTTTCTCTAAAAAATCCAATTTGGCTAACTGTTCATATAACTTTTTAAGTTGAAATGTAACCTCGTTGATCTGGGAGGCATGGGCATTGAGTTCAGACTCCACGGTAAGAAGTTCAACCTCCAATCCCTGGTAAACCGGGTTTATCCCCTTTGTTACTTTATCGTTAAGGGATCCCTGTTGATTTTTTATGAACTGTTCGACCAGTTTGATTTCGTTTCTAATGTTAACCACAAAACGGCTTGTTTCATGGTATTTGGATAAAAGTCGTTGTTCCTCTAGGCCCAATTGCAGTAAGTTGGCCTGGGCTCCGTCAATGACTTTTTGTTGCTCTGAGACACTCGAAAGGGCCACATGTTTTGGGACATTTTTTATCTGTTCTTTTAATGATTCATATTTACTTTTTAATCCATTTTCTTTGTTTTGTAGATTTTTTTGGATGGTGTTTAACTCATTTCGCTGTCCCAGAAGGAGCGCTTTCTCTTCGTCCAAATGGGTAAGTTTATTTTGGTGTTTGAATTCTTGGAGTTGCGACTTGGAGTTGTGTAGTTTTTGTTCGTAGTCATGTAACTGTTTGCTCAAAAACATCCCTTTCGGATTACTGAAAATTTCAAGATGTTTTTCCAAGAGGAGATCAACAAGAAGGTTTACTACTTTTTCAGCAATCTCTGGTTGTCTGTGAAGAAAGGTAATTTGGATGATATTTGACTCGCTCACTTTAGAGACAGATAGGTTTTTCCGCATTTCGTTAATGCCGGAATCTAGGGCTGAAAATTTTTCTGGAGCGGTTTCAGCGATTCCTGGATAGACAACTCCTACGTCTAAAACCTCTAGTACACGTTTCGTAAGGTCTCTGGTAAGTAAAATTTGAACCTCTGACTCGATCATGCTTTTTTGGTCCACTGATATTTCTGGATTCATGGCTCCTACTTCTGGATGATAAACATTTTCTCTGCCCATCTTTACCATGACGGATGATTGAGCTTGGTAAACGGGTGTCATGAGAAAAGCCGTTCCAACAGCTATGGCGACGGCACCAACAAATATGCCAAGAATTTTGTTCTTGTGTTTAAAGAACAAAGTTAGGATATCTCTGATGCTAATAAATTGGGTGCCTGTTTTTTGAGGTGTCATCAGATATAAATTTTTCCTTGAAAAATTTCAGAATTTGTGTATTTCTTTGACTCTCCCTTAAGAATGCCTTAAAGGAAGTTTAGAAAAAATGACACCATGAATATGGTGCGTATACTTAATCTTCATTGAAGAACCGAATTCCTCCCTTTGGTTCAAGCAAGACACTCCAAGATTCAAGGCAAATGATTTGCCATCCGGGGTACTCCCAATCTCAGTTTCCAATCTATTCATGTGAATTAGCTTGAGACCCCTGGTTTGTCGGGGTTTTCAATTCTTTGGGGATTTTTGGAAATGCAATGTCTTGTCCTGGAAAGATTTTCTTGGGATTCCGAATGTTGGGGTTAATCTCCAAGACACGTTGAACATAACTCGGATGATAGGATCCATAAACAACCTTGAGCAATTTTTCTAAGGTATCGCCCTTTTGTACGGTGGCCACAGCATAGGGGACATTAGATTTGTCCTTAACTTTGATTTCATTTTTTTTGAGTTGTGTGGAAGAGTGAGCAAAGAATGTTTTTGAAGAAGGTAATTTCTTGTCTTCAACCGACACCAACGTTTTGTCAGGCTCACTCACTTTTTTGGGACCCTCGACGCTTGGTAAAGGCGGAAACACAATCTTTTGTCCCGGATACATTCTTCGCACGCTTGCAATATGACGATTATGTTTAAGAACGAATTGAACTGTCGATGGGTTAGCCGACCCGTATACATCATGCAATAATTTTGCCAGTGTGTCGCCTTTTTTCACGATCCTGGTTACGGGTGAAAGTGAGGCACCCATCTCCGAGTTGCTTGGACTTTTCCGCATTGTCACACCTGTTTGAGCGACAGGGACCGATGGAGGGCTATTTTTGCTGGGTGGACTGATTCGTTCTTCAGCGACAATCGAGGGTTGTTCTTCATGCTCACTGGGGTTTTCAGGACTTATTCGAACCAGATTGGTCTCACTGACATTCTCAGGTAGTGTTTTTGTCTCATCCTGAGCCACTGGCGTTCCTGCCACCATAATATTTGCCTCAGCCGTTGGAATCCCTTCTTCGTGGATCAAGAGCTCAGGAGATCCTGGTTGTGAAGATTGGATAACTTGTATGTCTGTTTCATCCTGACCAAGCCTCGCTCCATTTTCCGGACTGTCTGCTTCAGCCTTCGCTGGAATCTCTTCCTGGGTGGAGACGTTGAAGAGTTCTTGTTGGAGGGGCAGGATTTCAGGCGATTGTGTCTCTAAAGTTGAGGATACCTCTCGGACCTCTAAAACTGGAGGTGTCTCATGCGGGGAGTTATCCTGGGGATTTCCGGCAAGTAGGAGGTCTTCTTGATTGTCAGGAGCGATAGGTGTTTTGACATGGGGTTGAGTCGTGGTTGATTTGGAATTCGAGCTGACCAGGTTCAGTAGTTTCTCAAGGACTTCAGATACCGATTGCGTTAAGGTCGTTTGTGCTTTTTCGGTCAGGGCCTGACCTGTTTGAGGAGGGGATGGGGTATATTCCTCCACACTGAGCATGTCTTGAGCGGATGCAAGGTCTTGTTTCGGATTTTCCCTATCGTTACCTGATTGTCCGTTCCTATTTATTGAAGGTATATCCGAAAATTTTGATTCAGTCAGAGGCAGGAGTGCGACAAGGGCAAGGACAAGAATGAGAGCCAAGCCGATCAGGGGAACTAATTTCCAGAGTGAATAGGCAGGTCGGCCGGTTAGATCCCCGATTACCTCTTTAGCAATTCTGGCTGTCACCAAAGCTTTGTTATATCCAAAAGCCGTGACCAGGGCATTATCACAGAGAATATTCAGTCGCCGGGGAATCCCTTTGGCTTCTTGCACAATTAGAGCTAAGGCCGAATTTGTAAAAATCTTTTTCCCTTCCCCCCCGGCCTTGTCCAAGCGATGCCGGATATATTCAAAACTTTCCAGCTTGGAGAGGGGCTGAATGATGGCTCGTACGGCGATGCGTTGCCGTAGCTGCCGGAGTTCATAACGATCGAGAAGGCTATCTAATTCCGGTTGCCCTAACAGCACAATTTGAATGAGTTTATCTTTTGGGGTCTCCAAATTTGACAACATGCGCAGATGTTCTAAGGTGTCCACGGGCATATTTTGCGCTTCGTCAATTAAGAGCACCACGGTCCGGCCTTCTTGATATTTGTCTATGAGGACAAAATGGAGTTGCTCCAACACTTCGGCATCGTCCCCGTCGATGGGGGTATGTCCCAGTTCACGCAAAAGGGTCTTGAGTAAGCTGGTAAATGACAGGTTGGGATTGAGGAGATACACCGTTTCCTGATTGGCCTGATGGTGTTGATTCAGAAACGATCGGAGAATGGTCGTTTTTCCAAGACCAACTTGGCCGGTAACCGCAATAAATCCTTTTTTTTCCCTCATGCCATAGATCAGCGAACCCAATGCCTGCTTATGGCCTGGACTGAGATACAAAAAATCCGGATCTGGTGTGGTATTAAATGGCTTGGTCCGTAACCCGAAAAAATTAAAATACATCGCGTATTCCTACTTATGCGTTTCTGGAAATCGCTGGCTAAAAAATGGACACCTAAATCTCTGCACTTTCCTGTCTTTCGTATGTGTCCCCCGCTTCATGCTTTAGTCAACAAAGCCACACAGGTGACTGTGGGGATATTTCAGGAAAGGGAGCAACAACTTTTTGTTGCCTTCGTTCAAAATACCCTCAATTCATGGGCACTTAGTCGGTTGAAGTAGAGCCGTTTTGGTTCCCTCAGTCTACAATCAAACCACTATCAAAGGCTTTCCAAAATGAATGAAGACACTGCACTTGGGGGAAAGAACGAAGATACGAACGTCACAAACTTCTTCGCATGCACCGCACTTCAGGATGAAAGAAAATTGAGAGGTCTAGTGTATCAAGATACGCCATTTTTGGGTAAAAAAGGTATGATAATGCGGATGAAAAAACCTTAAGAATATGTACTGTATAAATAATTAACAATTATAACGAAAAATATCAATATATAGCTAGTGATTTCTTATGTGTCGACAACTCTAACTTACATATCCAGGCACCTTCTC
>BQIW01000043.1 GCA_021604105.1 Nitrospirales bacterium
GAAGGGGTGCGGGTATTGACCGTCAAGGCATATCCCGCACGAATAAGATGTTCGCACATGGGCGTGCCCATCACTCCAGCACCAATCCATCCGATTCGAACAGGCGAAGGAAGAATAAGAGGATCGGCCGTAGGGGAAGAGATATTCATGCACGCTCCTTGAGGATCGATAATCAATGAGAGGCTGGCTGTTGTTGCGTCAAGCAATGAATGGTCCCAAACCCCCAAACCAAATCCACGGCATGAATACCGACCACCGTTCGATCGGGAAACAGGTCAGACAAAATCCCTACCGCCACCCGATCCTGCGGATCATTGAAGGTCGGCACCAACACCACAGCATTGCCGATATAAAAATTGGCATAACTGGCGGGTAGCCGTCGACCCTCAAAATACAGTGGCTCAGGCATCGGCAAGGAAACCACCAGTAACTTTCTCCCGTCTTCCACCCGCATTCCCTCTAATCGCTCGGCATTTTCAGCCAAGGGACGATAGTTGTCATCGGCTGGATTGGATTCCTGACACAGCACCACCGTGTAGGGATCCACGAACCGGCATACATCATCAACATGCCCATGCGTATCGTCACCGGCAATGCCTTGTCCTAACCAGAGAACCTGGGAAATGCCTAAATGGGTGCCCAACACTTCCTCATAATCCTGGCGGGAAAATCCGGGATTCCGAACCTGGACCTGCTCATCCAACAAACATTCTTCCGTGGTCAATAACGTTCCTTGGCCATTCACATCGATGGCGCCACCCTCCAGAACCACCCCGCTACGATTTCGCTCAACAGAGACCACGGGAATCTTGAGTGTCCGGCCTAATCGAACCGGAATACGATCATCCAATTGCCAATCCGGATACTTGGCCCACGCGGTAAAACGAAACCGGGCGATAGCCACATAAGGATTGGCCTGACCCCCTTTCACAAAAATGGGCCCAAAGTCACGCGCCCACCCCCGATTGGTCGGAACACGAAAAAACTCGATACGGGCCATATTAACCCCAACTTTGTCCAACACCCGCCTGGCTTTCAATTCGTGGGCTTTGTCATTCACCAAAATCCGAACAGATTCTCCTAAAGAAAGCTTCCGAACCATTTCCCCGTATACCCAGGAGATGGATCCCATTTTCCCCGGCCAATCTTTCGTGTTATGGGGCCATCCGAGCCAAGTCGCCTCATGCCGCTCCCACTCTGCCGGCATTCGAAACCCTAGGTCAGACCCTTTCTCCCGATGAGGGATGTTCTCTTGAACGGAAAAAGTATGAGAGGAGAAATCCTCCGTTTCCTTTTCCCTGGAAGAACTTGGTCTCGAAGTAAGGGCAAGGTCAGGGAGAGGGCCAAAGCCTTCAGAACGTTCCATAACTCTCACAATCTCCTCCACCACATCATCAACCTTTGTTAGCACATCATCATTGCAAAATCGAAGAACCCGAAATCCCAACGTCGTCAAATAATTGATGCACTCCTCATCGGCTTTTTTCTGTTCTTGATGTTGTTCCCCTTCCAGCTCAATAATCAGCATCCCTTCCAAACAACAGAAATCAACAATACTCCCACCGATTGGATGTTGCCGCCTGAACTTCCATTCTTTAATCTGACCATCTCGAATCCGGCCCCAAAGCATCTGTTCAGCATCAGGTTGATTCCTTTGGAAACGAGCCGCAAACGATCGCAATCTCGGTGAAATCCGCCTCATCGTTTCCCTCACTCTACCCATCTCCCCATCGGGAGGAGAAAATGCACAAGACTGCCAAACAAGCTATCCATAGGAAACATGATAAAATTGGGTGCGAAGGTTGCAAAATCAAGCCATTAGCATTTGGACAATACGGTCCTTCCCATTTCTCAGGATAAAGAGCGAGGCCTAATGGAAATTATTTGATTTTCTCTCCATGGGAAGGGCTTGGCCTTGAAGAAAGAACAAGTCTAGAGTGAGGCGGAGTGCATTACACGTTCACCCTGCCACACCTAAACCGACTCATCCAAGAACCGTTTGGTGATCCCTGCATAGGCGTCAATACGGCGATCGCGAAGAAAAGGCCAATTGCGGCGAACTTCTTCGATTCGTTTAAGATCAATATCCACCACCAGCGTTTCTTCTTTCTCAATTGATGCTTGGGCCAAGACAACACCAAATGGATCACACACAAACGAACTTCCCCAAAATTCCAGCCCATCCCCACCGGCCGGAGCCTCATGGCCAACCCGATTCACGGCCACCACAAACACGCCATTCGCAATGGCATGGCTGCGTTGAATGGTCATCCAGGCATCGCGTTGAGCCTGGCCTTCTTCAGTTTTTTCTTTGGGATGCCAGCCGATGGCCGTAGGGTAAAATAAGATTTCCGCTCCCTGCAGGGCCGTCATCCGTGCAGCTTCCGGATACCACTGATCCCAACAGATCAAGGGCCCTACGGTTGCGTGAGTGGTCTTGATCACCTGAAAACCCCTATCTCCAGGAGTGAAATAAAACTTTTCGTAATAGGCAGGATCATCCGGAATGTGCATCTTTCGATACAGACAGGCTATCTCTCCCCGCTCGTCCAACACGGCAATGGAATTGTGGTACACCCCTGCCGTCCTCCGCTCAAACAACGACACCAAAATCGTCACACGATGGGATTCAGCAATCTTCCTAAAGACTTTAGTAGAAGGCCCGGGAACGGATTCTGCCAGATCGAACAAATCCGCATCTTCCTTCTGACAAAAGTATTGGGAGCGAAACAGCTCAGGCAGGCAGATAACCTGCGCCCCGTTTCGCGCCACTTCCTCAACCTTAGACAATGCTCGTTCCAGATTTTCAGCGGGACTGGCCGAGCAGGCCATTTGAATCAATCCGATTTTCACCACATCTTCATCCTCATTTTTACGTATCCATCCCCTCATTTGTAAGCAGAGGTCGCCCCCTACAGAATGCACCACACAATTGAGGGAGAAAGAAATATCAAAGGCGTATCGTCAACATTTATAAAGTCCCAGTATAGTTCATAACCCACATAGCACTTCTACTCGACCAGGTGACTGTGTCTACTTCAGCCCCCCTTTCAAAGAATGAGTTAGGGAAAAACTTCGGAATCAGCCGCCCAAAAAGGGGAAAAATTTTTACTTACAAGATACAAGGAAATACGGTTTCAACCCAACATCGCCCGTCGGTAATCGATGCTCAACCTTTTCCAATGGATCCCGGCAACCTAGTGCGGGAATAGGGTTATTACTCCCACGATCTTCAAGGTTTTGGCCCCATAGATAGGAACCTATTCGTTAGGACGGAGCATAGCACAGCCGGGATCGCGAGCCACAAACATCCCGGCCACTTTCCGATCTTGTTCCTTGAAGGCCTTGTGCCACCAGCAGGCCGCATTCCAGAGATGCTCCGGGGCGCTATTGCGCTCGGAGGTACCAGGGGTCACAGCCAAACCCAGCCCTTCAAAGATGAATTCAACATAAGAGGACGCAGCTATCGGCGTGCCTTCCCGCAACGGATTACGTTTGGCCCCTTGTGACCAGAGATAGCTTTGCCAGACTCCCAACATCTCCCAAAAATTGTACCGCACGCGATCCTGATTCCAGTTCATTGCCCGTTTCTTAAGCTTTTTGGCATCCTCGTCAGACATACTCACCGCCACCAACCCCACATTGGCATCAACATCCTTATTTTCATACAGGCCTAAGGTGCCTTCGTTAATACCATTACATTCCGGCCTCGGGAAAATCCCATTCCGTGGATGCAGCGGAACCTCCAGAATCGGCAGGGACCTCAACGAGGTACGAGAGGTCACCGGTTCTGCCACCACAAAGACATGCGACCAAAAACTCGGGCGAAGATCCCAGCGGACCATAGACTGAGCCGTTCGTAGAGTATGCCCGGGAACATCCCGGCTGCCGATCAGGCCCACGGTCATCAACCCACGATTGCCGATGTCCTGTTTCTGCAAGGAGGCAAAGGCCTCATCAAAAAACTGCAGGTTGGTGCGTTTCCCATATTTGCTGGTCCAGTCTTTAATGGCCGGATTTCTGGTCGAAGTTTGAGAGTGACGCATGATGGGTTCCTTTCTAGGGGTGGCTCAGAAAACACTCGACAGACTAGGTCAATTACTCCCACTACCGGAGCAACAACTCCTTGTTCCACAGGCGCGTGAGGGGACCTCCCAGACCTTGAGGTGGAGCCGTTTCATCCCAATCAATTTCAATAACTTTGGCAGGAAGGCTCCATAGTTCCAATTCGAATCGTATGCGTGGCGATCCTCCAAACTGACTTCCGGGAACTATGCGCACGAGACCCACATTATTCTGAATGGTCATGATGTCGATGTTGGTATGCGGATCAATCCGCCACACCGACTCTTTTCCTTCCGCATTGGGAAGAATTCGGATCTTGTTTGGCGGGGATTCGGGTTTAGTATTCCCTGGATTAATCATGGCTGCCGGAGAAGCGATGAACTCCGGCACCCCATAAGGCGCATCCTGAAATGGCCCGTGGGCTTCCGCATACCGTCCCGTATGAATATCTCCCGACAGAACTAAGATATCATGTGGTCGATGCTGGGAGTTCTGCCCGGCGAGGGACCGTTCGAGCACCCCCCACAGACGGGCATAATCTTGTTTGAAATTCGATAAGGAATGGTCACGAAAATCCCCGTCTTTTTGAAAGAGCGGTTGGCCCAGCGCCAACACTCCTGGGCCTTTCAATCCCTGTTGCCAGGCTTCCAACGCTTCCCATTGTTCCACTGACATGAAATGGCTGGTGCCTTTGTCGTTGCACGCTTCGCGCTCGGAGCGGGTGTCGGTAATAAAAAACGAGACCGGCTCGATCTCGAACCGGTACCACCGAGCCTCATCGGGATTCAGACATCGTTGATACTGGTAATAGAGTTCTTCAGCCCCACCTCCATATATTTTGCAATTCTTGGAATACCAGGTTTGAGGCAAATGAATTTGTTTTTCAGGGTAATCGTTCCAATATTCATGATCGTCACAGGTAAAAAAGTTTGGACATGTTTGCAAGGCTTCCCGGTAGGCCCCATCTCCCCAATATTGGGCATACCGCTTGGCATAAAGTTTGATGCCCTCATCCCCTAAATCCCAGGCATTCGGCCAATCTCCATAGACCTGATCACCCAGTAATAATTTAAAGTGCGGATGAGCCAACTGCCCCAACTCCTGAAGACCGGACCGGTAATATCCCTCGCGGTCATTGTTATGCCAAAAACAGGAGGCAAACAGAAAGGTCACCGGTTTAGCGGTGACCTGGTACGGCATCGTCCACCAATGAAAGGCCTGGTTCTCCTGATTCGTTGACAATGTGACAGCATAGAGGGCGCCTTCCGGTGGACCTGGAGTGTTGAGCGTAAGGAACATCACGCCCATTCGCCTTTTCAATCCTGGAATTCGGGGAAGAAGTGTCCATTTACTCTGGGACGGGACCATCGCATTCTTGTGCCGCACCTCGACTTGCGGCGGAGAAAAACTTTTTTCACCTTTTTGCGAACACCAAATCCGCCAGCCTCGCCCCTCCATCAACGGCGCACCCGGAACAATCCACAAATTCATTTTCTTACCTTTATCAGCATTCGTTGACTACCTTGCCCTGCCTTTCCCGACAACAGGAGGATCGGCTTGTGTGGTTTCTTGGAGAAAGTCTGGAGGATGAGGAGCCTCACCCTCCGGCTCAAGGGGATCCCCTCCGCAGGGATCTTGGTCCTGGGAATGGTCCTTCCCGTTCTCTTCCTCAACGACTTCAGGTTGACGTCGTACTAAATCCCGCAATGTCATGCCTTCTAAAGCGGTCTCCACCGCCACATCCCGGCGCATAAGCACCCCACTAATGATGTCGCTTCCTGCCGTAAAAGCTTGGTGTCCCCCGTTGGATTGATGCTGTACCATTCGTAACACATCGACAATCGGAATGTTTTCTGGTGCCTGCGCCAGCACCAATCCTTTGGGTTTATCGCCTTTCACCACCATCCGCCCTTTCACCAGATCATCAATGAGCGACTCCACCAGGGTAAGAGGCACGCCTTGCGCGCGGGCGAGCTGCTCTGCCTGGAGAGGCGGCTTCCCCAATAAAAACCGGCGAGTGATATGGGTGAGCAATGACAGTATGAGGTATTCTCGAAAGAGTGGGGTTTGGTTCGTTCGACTTAAATGCAACAAATACGCAGATGGGTGCTGATGATAATAGGCAACTTGAGCTCCTGCCAGCACAATGAGCCACCCGACGTACAGCCAAATGAGAAAGAGGATAAGCACGGCAAAGCCTGAATAAATGGCGCTATATCGTCCTGTTCCGACAACAAATGATGCAAACGCCAATCCGGCCACTTGCCAGAGCAGTCCTGCCGCCACTCCCCCGATCAGCGCTGAGTTAAATTTGACCGTTGTATAGGGCAGAAACTTGTAAATAAACGTAAACACCAGGCACATAAAAAAGAAAGGTAGCAAATTGGTGAGGACGACCATCAGATGTCCAAGCGGCTGGACTTCCAGAATTTTTTGGACAAGCCAATGACTTTGGGCCGACGCAGTGAGTCCGAAGGCCGTAAAGACGAAAACAGGGCCCACGAGTACGACACTTAAATAATCGGTTACCCTTCTGGCTAACGGACGACCTGCATCAACCCGCCAAATCGAATTCAGCGCCTCTTCAATTTTTTCAATCAGGGAATACGTCGTATAGAACAGGCCCGCAATGCCCACAGCCCCCAAGACCCCAACTTGCATGTTGTCGACAAACTGGATGATATTCGTGGTAATCTCAATTCCCTTGGGCCCGAGCGGATCCAATGCTTGCGCCAGAATCGGTTGTATTTTTTGATGAATGCCGAAGGCTTTGAGGACCGAAAAGGTGACGGCTAAAAACGGAACCAGAGAGAGGAGAGTAGTGTAGACCAAACTGGTAGCTCGAATACTCAGGACACTTTCTTGAAATTCAGCGACCGCCACCAATACCAGACGCAGAGCTTTGACCCCGAACTGGCGAAAACCAGTTAGCGCATTGACATCTTCCTTCCACACGTCATGCTGGCAATATCGCAGTACTTGGTCAAGCATCTTTATCTCCCCCACAAATCCTGCACCTGGATACCCTACAAAGAGTGGCAGAAAATGTCCAGAATGTCACAGGATTTTCCCATGATGGTTCCCAACTTCCAAGACGAGGAATCCTTCGCTCAATCGGCTCTCCGGTCAGATGCGAAGACTCCGCCCCCGATATTTATGAACCACATCACAAGTCATAGATTGATCGTATGGTGGCTGCTTGCAGGTTCCCTCTTTCTGCTCACCGGATGCCCAACGTCGTCCGAATGGGAACGGCAATGGGAGCAGATCCATGCGAATATTTCCCATGGACAATTTCAAGAAGCCAAAGATCTGCTTCATCGTCTGTTACCATCGGTTCGAAAACAGGAGCCGACCGATGAACGATATGCCCTGGTGATTTTTCAGCTAGGGGAGGTGGCCCGATTGGAAGGACAAGAGAGCCAAGCCGAAGCTTACTATTGGGAAGCCTTACCCCTCTTGGCTCAGTCTTTGGGTTCTGAACATCTGCGGATGGCCGATCCTTTAGCTGGCCTCGCGACCTTATATCAGCGAAAAAACCAATTGGAGATGGCTCTCCCACTTCTCAAACGAGCCTTGGCCATTCGTGAAAAATCCTGGGGACTTTCTGACCCGCAATTACTCCCCACCCTCCAATCTTACCATGCCCTCTTACTGGCCGGAGATCATCAGGAGGAAGCGACGGAGATTGCCGGCCGCATTGGCCGAATCCTCAAACGCTCCTCCTAATCCTTTCCCTGTATGCTTCCTAAATTGCTGGTCGTTTCAATCTTGCATCAATTAATGGTTCCATGCGATTCCTGGGGGTTCAGATTCAATCTCTCTTGCCCTTTTACGGGAATATCGTTACCATTGGCGCCATTCTATCCAGTCCCCGGTTGATTGGTACCCATCTGCACAACTCACATCTCATCTGGTGCAATTTTTATCCCCTTTTACTCAACCTTGCACCATGAATAAACGTATTTCTATTCATGATCTGCGGCCTGGGATGTATATCACGGGCATGGACCGATCATGGTTTAAAACCCCGTTTCTCCGTCACAAATGGACGATCAAACGAGAGGATGAGATAGCCCTGTTACGCCATTACGGAATTAAGGAAGTCCAGATCGACACGGAAAAAGGATGCGATCTTGCCGTGGTGAGTGACGTTCAGCACACGTCAGAGGACCAAGACCTTTCTCCCACAACACCCTTAACATCCCCCAGGGTAGCTTCAGGACCCAACCCGGAAGATATTGAAGCCGCGCGTCTCCTTCGCGCCGAAGCCATCTCCACACTGGAAATATTTTTCCGTCAGATGGAGGCGCCCACTTCCCAGCACGTCCAAGAAGTCCGAAGTGTTGTCAGCATCCTGCTTGATGGAATTTTAGACCACCAGGCCGCCATGATGTCCCTGATTCAAATGCGTCGATTCGATCCAAACCTGGCCTCTCATGGAGTAGATACGGGAATGTTAGCCATGGCCATCGGACAAGAACACGGCTGCGATCCGACACAATTAAAACTCGTTGGGCTTGCCGCCCTTCTTCACGACGTCGGACAACTTCGTCTCCCATTAAATATGATCCGTAAAGTGGAACGATTTACCCCGCAAGAACAGAAACTTATGCAGGCCCATTGTGAAATGGGCGTAGCCATTCTTACACAATTCCCGGACATCCCCGAGGAGTCGAAACGGATGGTCTTGGAACACCATGAGCGGCTTGACGGATCCGGCTACCCCAAGAAATTACGAGGCATTCAGATTTCGGAACTCACCCAAATATTGAGCATTGCCGACACATATGACGCGCAAATTAGTGGAAGATGCAGCTGTCCACCCGTGCCACCAGCCCGGGCGTTGTCCGAACTGTATCAGGCTGCTGTCGGAGGGCAGTACCATCTGCATCTTGTGCAACGGTTAATCCAACTCTTAGGGGTGTATCCAATTGGTTCCCTGGTTCGCCTGAACACCGGCGAACAAGCCGTCGTCGTGTGGGTTTCCAGTTATAGTCGAATGACTCCTACCATTAAATTACTCAAGGACTCCTTGGATCAACCCTATCCCGAGCAGGAAATCATTGATCTGGGGGCACAAAGCCCAACAACACCTCATCGATCGATTGACAAAGCCCTGGACCCTTCTCGGGAAGGATGGGATATGTCGAAAATCCTTGAAGCCTTATGGTAAGACACGGTATCGTTCACACGATGACGTCAATATGATAGGAAGGAATCGCTGAGTGGATCGGCAGCATGTTTTTCAAGAACTCAAACAAATGGACGTCCCAGGATTAGAGACGGCATTGCGGTCATCTCAAGCCTTCGTGCATGCCCTGATGGACTCCATCCACATCGGCATCTGCCACGTAAATACTCAAGGCCAGATTCTTTCCCTAAACCTGGAGGGTGCCAGGATTCTTCATCGAACCGAAACCTCCTGCCTCGGGCAATCCTTTCATGCACACGCAGATTGTCTCTATATTGATCTTGTCACACAAGAGGAACATTGCCCGGTCACGCGAGCGATCACCACGGGGAAATCCATATGGACGCCTCAACTATTAATTCGACGGCCAAGTGGGGAAACCCGATGGGTGGAATTCCAATCTACCCCACTGACAAATCCACGCCACTCAGGTGCGTTAATTATTTTTCGTGATCTCAGCCAGGAACTCCGGCAACACGAAGCGCATCAACACCTCGCGTCGATGCCAGAAGAAAGTCCGAATCCCATCGTGGAATTGGACACCCAAGGACACCTGGCCTATGCCAACCCTGCTATGATCCGCCTCCTCGACACCTATGGATTCCGGGAAGACGGCGTGCCAATGGTGCTTCCAGCCACGCTGACACAACTCGCACTGGGATGCCTCAAAACCACAACCCCCATCAGGGGTCTTACGGTCATTGTCGAGCACCACCACTTTGATTGGACATTCTCTCCTCTCCAAGAAAAAAGTCTCGTGCGGGGATATGGGATGGACATCACGCATCATGTGCGGGTCAGTCAGACAATGACCGAACTCCATTCTCAATTTTCCTCACTGGTGGACTCGGCTCATGAAGGGATCATTTCTGCTGATTTACACGGAACTATTGTCTCTTGGAATCCTGCAGCCGAGTCAATTTTCGGTTATCAGCCTGACGAGGTCCTCGGACACTCGATTATGACCTTACTGGAAGAAGGCTACCGAGATATGTACCGGAAAGGCCTGGGAGATATCAGTTATGGTCGATCTTCCAACTTTCCTCTTCAGCAGCCCTTGGAACTCACCGGCATACGCAAAAACGGCGAATCATTTCCCTTGGAAATTTCTTCCACAAGCTGGAAAGTCGGCATGGATACCCATTACGGCTTTATCCTTCGAGATATTTCAGACCGAAAACGCCTCGAGCAGGCCCTCATTGCCGAAAAAGATCGGCTGGTCACCACGCTCCAATCGGTCGCGGAAGGCATCGTCACGACTGATCGAGAAGGACGCATTTCTTTCTTAAACCCATTGGCAGAACAGATCACCGAATGGACAACTCAAGAAGCCTTGCACCGACCATTCCGAGAAATTTTCCGCCTGACCGGTGATCACCAGATAAATGATGATGAGCCATCATTGCAATTTTCTTCCAGAACGCTTGTCCTCTCTGAGCTGGATACCCCTCATCAATTACTGACCAAGCATGGCCGGCAACGAAAGATTACCCTGAGAGAGGGACCGATCCGAGATCATAGCGGTCATCTCGTGGGAACGGTAATAGTCTTTCGAGATATTACTGACCAATCCCGTCACCAAGAAGAACAACAACGACTCAGCAAACTCAATTCTTTGGGGGTCTTGGCGGGGGGGCTTGCTCACGATTTCAATAATATCCTCACGACGATATTGGGGAACGTGTTCGTGGCCAAATTGCGAATGGTGTCCAACGACCCCCTGACGCAAAACCTCGAGCAAGCCGAGCAGGCCTGCTTGCGCGCCAAAGAATTAACCCAACAACTCCTGACCTTTGCCAAAGGCGGAACGCCGATAAAGACATCCATCGCGTTAGGAGATCTGCTTCGAAAAAGTACGATTTTTGCCCTGTCAGGGTCATCAATCAGTTGTCACTTCGACATCCCCGATGACATTTGGCCTGTTGATGCGGACCCCGGTCAAATCCGGCAGGTTTTTCAAAACATAACCCTCAATGCCAGGCAGGCTATGCCTCACGGTGGTCACTTAAGCATCACAGTAGAAAACGTAGGACTGAAAGATCCAGCGTCCCTTCCCTCATCGTCACTCATTCCTGGAAACTATGTGCGGGTTTCTTTTGAAGACCAGGGGAACGGAATTGAGGCCCGCCAACTGCCAAATATTTTTGATCCGTATTACACCACCAAACCCGGCGCATCCGGATTGGGGTTAGCCACCGCCCATAGCATCATCCAGCAGCATCATGGTCACATCAGCGTGACATCAACAGTCGGGATCGGCACAACCTTTTCCGTATATATCCCATCCACACATGTCACCCCAGAAAGTGGGGCACAGTTCATTCCAACCATTCCCCAAAAATGCCAAGAACGGGTCCTGGTAATGGATGACGAACACAGCATTCGCCGTATGGTTGAGGACGCGCTGACGCAATTCGGCTATGATGTCGTCGGCGTCCCTGATGGGCAAACGGCAATCGAAATGTTTTCCAAGGCACTAGCAGATGGGAATAAATTCGAAGTGGTCATCCTTGATCTTACTATCCCGGGCGCCATGGGAGGAGTGAAAGCTATTCAGCATCTTAGAAAATTGGATCCTCACGTTAAAGCTATCGTCACCAGCGGATATTCAGACGATCCCATTATGTGTGACTTTCAATCCCATGGGTTCCAGGGAATCTTGATCAAACCTTATAAAATTTTCGACCTCGCCAAAACTCTTGAATCCATGTTTTCTCGAAACAATCGTGAAACAAACCACTGACCTTATCAATACCCTCGTGATACTTGGTGGGTCATCCGACTAGGGTCTTCTCCTGAAAGATGGACTATCCAACCCTTCTATTCAGAATTGAAAAGTCAGACAGACAGAACAATGACAGGGGCATGAATCTCTATTTAAGGATCAACCAATTCAACTTAAACGATAGATTCTCTATTATTCCCTACCGAGATTTCACATGTTTACCGTTTTGATTCTTTGATCCAGTAAACTTAAGCTGGAACCGTTTAGACCGATCAACAGTCCTGTCGTAATTAATTCTTTGCGGAATTCGTCTCCCAAGATGCTTGCATCAGTGTCGTCCCGGCTATCTCTTCCGTTGAATGCGGCCACATCCATTGAGGCCATATACGGATCGTGGTTCATGCTCAAGTCTGACCCCACCCCCAAACCGCACTTTTTACCCCTTTTGGATTTCAGGACCACACCTAACATGGTATTTCGTCATTCTGCATCGAGTTGCTTTGCGTCACCCCAATTCGACCTGGTGTCTTTGGTCTATTTCACCAAATCAGGTCACTCCGTTAAACATTCCCTGATGGCCCAGAACGTCAGATGTTCTTTTAACCTCTGAAGAGAAAAAGAAGAATGCAAAGGCGGTAGGAAAACCGTGAAAAGTAAAGATCCAACCATGTGATGCTGGACACGTAATCGTATCCACCTTCCCCACGGTCTATAGCTAAATCAGAAAGCCACAAGGAGACCAGAAGGCCTACCCATCAAGCCATTCACACTCACAGGACAGGATATATTGAAGTCTTAGAAATTCAACACGAAAAGTCGAAAGAACGGAAGGACCACCAGCGGATAATTTCTCTAAATAAAACCGAATTCTACCAGGAGGGGATTCAAAGAGAATTCTCAAAATGATCATTGCATCTGATGGTCAGAGGAAGTCCGTTTCCTACACAACAATTTTACTCCCAACCATTTCTGTCAATAATGATTCAAGCAGGGCGATCAATTCTGAACAGAGGGCATTGCCGGAACGATGCCATCAATGAGATGGGTCAAATTGCCCCCACACACACGGGGTCCCGTCGGATTAATGTTTGCTGTTGAACCATAGGAAGCTTTGCCAGCATCCGATTGCTGAGGTTTAAATTCTCCTTGGCCTTTGCATAAAAGGTCGGTTGGGTTTCAAGGGCTTTCTCAAAACAACGTGAAGCTCGCGCAAACTTCCCAACTTCCAAAAATGCCACACCCAAGTTATTATAGGCCTTGGCCGAGTCCATTCCTCTTGCATAGGCTTCGTAGGCCAAATCGAAATGCCCAAGTTTGGTAAGAGCTAACCCGAGATTGTTCGAAATTTTGTCGTTGGATCCACCAACCTGAATCGCACGCTGAAAAGTTCTGACCGCCTCTTCATATTGGGCATCGAGATAATACGCCATACCTAAATTGTTCAAGATCGAAGGATCATCTGCCCTCTTTTGCAAGGCGACTTCATACAGGTGAATCGCCTCTTTATGATCATGACGCCGATCCGCCACAATACCAAGGTAATTTTCGGAGGTCCACATTTCAGGGTCATACAATAAGGCCGCCTGGAATTCTTGCTCCGCCTCCTGATCCTTCTCCATCTTCAGCAAAGCCCGCCCCATCCCCTCATAGGCTGGAGCAAAATTCAAATCATAATCAAGGATTTGGTGAAATTGGTCATAGGCATTCTGAGGGGATCCTTTTTCCAAATAGATCACCGCCAACTTGTACCGTGCAGGAATCTGTTCGGGCGAAGCCTCTAACACTTTTTCATACTGTATTTTTGCCGTCTGGAAATCGCCTTGTTGTAGATGGGCATCTCCCAGTTGTTCAAACTCATCGCTGTTCATAACCTGAGTAAGGTCTACGGGCGCTTGAGATTCCGGAGGGATCCCCGCCTTTTGTCGTTCCAGGATTTGCTGGTAATGTTCATCCTGGAGTGTGAACATGGACTGTTCTTTTTGGGCACACCCCACGGCACCTAAATTAATTAATATGAACACAGATACGAGGAGGCTCGCCTTCATCATTGTGTACCTCATCTGAAAGGTTGCATTTACCGCCTGTAACGCAATCGAACCAACGATCATATTCGCTGTCGAAAAATCCTGTTCTTTTCTGTCGTGGTATGGAACTCCCATGTTTTGTCGTCCTCTACGCCCTTGAAATGTTTATCGCATCTATCTTCCCGACGCTCTTACGCATTCACCCACCCATTGCCGGCATTAAATTTCGCATCAGACTAATAGCACCAGGACCAATAATCACCACCATTAATGCCGGAAAAATAAACAATATAAGAGGAATCATCAGTTTTACCGGAAGCTGTGCCCCTCGCTCTTCAGCTTTAAGCCTTCGTTTTAACCGCATCGAATCCGAGTGCACTCGAAGCGCCTGGCCAATACTCGTACCAAACCGATCCGTCTGAATCAGTAAGGCGACTAAACTTCGAATATCGTCGAGGTCTGTCCGGTTGACCAAATTCCGAAGCCCTTGTTCCCGGCTTAGACCAGCACGTAGCTCCAAGTTTAACAAGATAAATTCATCCCCAAGATCGGGATGGCCTTGCTTGACTTCCTGCCCCACCCTGGCAATGGCTTGATCCAGCCCTAACCCCGCTTCTACACACACCACCATCAAATCCAGTGCATCAGGAAACCCATTCACTAAGCGTTCTTTTCGTTTAGTGATGGCACTGCTCAACCACAGTTGGGGACCATAAAATCCCACCATCATGACACCAATCAACACCATGGGGAAAAACATGGGGTCTTTCCCCTGCATCACCTCGGAACCAAAAACAAGAAATGTCAGGCCTAGCAGAATGGCCAGGAAAATCCGCGTTCCCAAAAACACCACAATCGCTCTTGGGTTTCGATACCCTGCCGTCGCCAATGAAGCACGCAAACGAGTGGTGACGGCCTGGTCCTTGGGTTTATTGACCTGGCCCAATCGCTCAAGGAGCTTCATCCCTTGATCTTTCAGGCTCGTATTCTTTTCATTTTTTTTCGAGGCACTCTGAGAAAGGGATTGTCCCTTCGCCCGTATACTCCAGTCTTTGACCTTTTCCTGAGACTGCATATAACTCCACACACCCCAGCCGACAACAAGAACCCCCAAAAATACTAAAAGACTGATCAGGAATAATGGATCCATCATGCCATCCCTCTAGACTTTAATATCACACATATTTTTCATCACATAGGCTCCCACGAGCATTAACAGACCTGAACCCAGAGCCATCATTCGACCCATATCATCCTCAATCAAAATACGCATGTAGGCTTCATTCAAGAACCACAATAGAATGCTCATAACAATTGGCATGCAGAATAAAATAATCCCCGACATCCGGCCTTCGGCCGAAAGCGCTTTGACCCGACCAAGCAACTCAAATCGTTGCCGAATGAGTCGAGAAATCGCTTCAATGATTTCTGCTAAATTTCCCCCTGTTTCTCGTTGGACGACTAAGGCCGTAACAAAGAACTTTAGGTCGGTACTGACCACTCTAGCATTTAAATTGTTCATGGCTTGAGGAACATCAATTCCAAACGAAATTTCCTCCACGGTCCGACTAAACTCAGGGCCAATCGGATCTGGGAATTCATCCCCGATCATCTTCATACCCACGGAAAAGGCATGGCCCGCACGAAGGGCCCGAGCCATCAAATCCAATGCTTCGGGCAATTGGCGTTCAAATTCTTTAAAACGACGCTTCCGCTTCCGTTTCATCTGAAGCAAAGGAAGACTCATGCCCAGAAGACTGAGACCAACGGCAGCAAACATCCCATAGTCTTGAAAGGTGGCGACCAGCAACCCTGCTCCTCCAAGCACTCCGGATAAGAGGAAAAAGACGCCAATCGGCATTTGACTATTGGCCTGTTGAAGCAATTTTTCCAGCCCCCCCAACGTCGTCATAGAACCCAACAAATTTTGGATCCACGGAATGTCGCTCATTTTCCGATTTCGAAGAATTCCCGGTGCTTCTTGGGTTTTTTGAAGATCTCCCGGTCTTCCTGATCCACCACGCAAGCGTCGCTTGAGATTCTTATTATGGGGATTCATATACTGGTGGTAGCAGTAATAGGCTCCCTCCACAAACAATATAATGGACAGAAATATTCCAATACTAATGGCCACGGTCATGATACGCCCTCCCAACCAGATGACGAATCAACAAGAGGAACCACCACAGTTAAGGCCATCGTGAAAGTGCACCAATTTAAAAAACGACAATTACACTTCATAAATTTTCTCGGGGTCGAAGATACTTGGGTCACAAGAAATTCCTAATGCTTTAAACCGTTCGACAAATTTCGGCCTTACTCCAGTTGCTCTAAATTGCCCATGCACCTTTCGCTCTTCATCAAGTCCGGTTTGTTGAAACAAGAATATTTCCTGAAGAGTAATGGTTTCCCCTTCCATCCCCACAATTTCGGACAAACTGGTCATTTTCCGGGATCCATCCGACAAGCGAGTCATTTGGAGAATGACATCGATCGCGGAACTGACATAATGGCGAAGCGCCTTCGTAGCCAGATTCAAACCGGCCATGGCCACCAATGTCTCAACCCGCGTCAGGCAGTCGCGTGGGGTATTGGCATGAATCGTAGTCAGAGAACCATCATGCCCCGTATTCATGGCTTGAAGCATGTCGAGACATTCCCCACTTCGCACCTCACCCATCACAATTCGATCCGGCCGCATGCGCAAACAATTTTTGACTAATTCCCGCTGACTCACTTCTCCCCGCCCCTCCACGTTGGGCGGGCGGGTTTCGAGCCGGACCACATGCTCTTGACGCAATTGTAACTCCGCTGAATCCTCAATCGTCACAATGCGTTCGTCGGAGGGAATAAATCCGGACAGAATATTCAGAATGGTCGTTTTTCCGCAGCCGGTTCCTCCCGAAATCAGAACATTCAGTCTAGCTTCGACAATCCCTCGAAGGAGCTCTGCAATCTCGGGAGTCAGGGAACGTTTGTCCACCAAATCCGAAATCTGCAACTTATCCTTAGAAAATTTTCGAATTGAAATGGAAGATCCATTCAGAGCTAATGGCGGAATAATGGCATTGACGCGAGACCCGTCCAACAACCGAGCATCTACCATAGGGGACGATTCATCGATTCGACGCCCAACGGCCGACACAATTTTTTCGATAATTTTCCGGAGATGGGCTTCATCCCGAAACTTTACATCAGTCAATTGCAGTTTTCCGGCCCGCTCCACATAAATTTGGTCGGCCCGGTTGACCAGGATATCATTGACGGTTTGATCCTGCACTAAGGGTTCAAGTGGACCTAACCCCATGACTTCATGCTCAATGTCGGCAATCAGACTTTCCCGCTCTTTCATACTGAGAGGGACGGATTCCTTCTCCAACATTTCCTGGACGAGCTTAGTCAGCTCAACCTTGAGCAGATCGTTATCCAACTTCGCGACAACGGCCAGGTCAAGGGTATCAATCACCTGGCGATGAAGCCGTTCTTTCAATGGCCCCAGGTTTAACGCCCCCAGGCCCGCTGCCGCACCCACTTCATCCCATTTTGTCTCATACATAAACCGGCTTACCTCAATAACATGAAAAGAATAATATTATGCCCCTGAAGGGGATGATTGGACATTCCGACTTTTAAAGGGATTCAACCATCCGGCTAACGATCCCCTGCTTGCCGGTTTTGTCGCTTGGCCGGCAAACGAATTGGCCAGATCCCGATAGGATTGAGCCACTGCCGACCGGGGAGCCACATCGATCAACGGCTTTCCACTATTCACGGCCTGACTTGCTGAAGGATAATCGTTGGGGAGTAGCCAAAAGGCTTTTTGTTTCAAAATTTCTTCCGTCTCTTTCAACACGTCCTGTTCAGCCGATAAGAATCGATTCATCACTAAACGGATTTTTTCAGCAGGAAATCCCGATCCACGCAACAATTCTAAAATACGCTTCGTTCGGTGAACCACGGGGACCATCAACGTGGAGGTCACCAGGATTAAGGTCGCAAGCTCCAGTGCCTTTTTTGTCGTCAAATCCAGCACATGTCCACAATCCAGGATGACATAGTCGAAACTGGATTGAAGCAGTCGAAGGGTCGCTTCCACACAATCCGGACTTAATCGGCCTGTGCTGAGATCGTCATACCCCGAAGGAAGCACTTGAATACCCAATTCCGTTTTGGTCAGGACGCGAATGAGAAAGGCCTGGTCTAGTCTGGACAAATCCGTCGCAATATCACGGAAGCTATGGTTCGGTTGAAGATCGAGATATAAGGGAAGATCTCCCCCGTGCTGATTGACATCCACCAGTGCGACGGACGGGTTGTTCGGCCCTTTTTTGATAGCGGCGGCCAAATTGACCGCGATACTGGTCGTTCCCACTCCACCTTTTCCCCCAAAAAAAGCAAGAACCTTTCCCGCCGCTCGTTGCCCGTCACCCTGGCGAACCGGAGCCGTAGCTCGCTCCAAAAATCGCATAATCGCATCGGTCACTTCCTGTTTTTGGAGCGGTTGAGCCAAAAACTCTTTGGCGCCGGCCCGCATGGCTTCCAATAAAATATTTGACTCCAACCGTGCGGCGGTAAGGAATATCTCCATCCCTTTATTCAATTTCATCATCTCTCGAATAAGGGAAAACGTGCCTTCAGGATTCTCCTCAAGTTCCATAATCATGAGCGCAGGAACTGCTGGTTCCTGGCCATCTTTGAGCCGCACACCATCAATTTCCCGAATGAGACTCTCAAGTGTCGCCTTACATTCTGTTGACCGAATGGAAAGCTCAATGACTGGCATATCGGATGCGGCACTTGAGGTATCCGTGCTTACACGTTTTGGCTTCCAAGTTTTATCCTTCATGTTAATATCCCTCCGAAGAGACCCCGATTGACGCATTGCCGCCTGATATACCACCACTTGATGAACCACCGCCCGAGCCACCCTTCAGCTTGAATGGGGAATACGGCGGACTTTGAAACATCAACTGATACCGAGCCAGACTCTGTTGCAGAGCTTGCGAATCGGCCTCTCCAGCTATGGGGCCGAGATTGTTGGCGGCTGCGGGATTCAGAATTTGATTCTCGAGTCCCTGTCGATATGACAGGCCATACTCCTCATTCAGATGAACGGGGTGAGGCGCCCATGGGGAGAAGACCTGATCGCTTTTCCCCATAGCGTGTGGCCGTCGTCCGTTGTCCTCGGTCATGACTGGCCACACACCACAACCACCCATCCCCACTAAAATCAGGCCGATGAACCCGGCCATTTTCACGATTGATTGGCGTTGCATGCTCTACTCCTTTTTCAGCAAATTTCCTATGGGGCCAGATGCCCGAACATCCCTTCCATCCCACCCTTACGGTACGGCATTCTCCCTGCCACCCTCGGTGATCCAAGCGTGTAGGCCTCGCTCGGCCTGGCGACATTGGACTCGGGAAATACCCCTTCCATATAGCCCATCAGCATCAACTCAAAATCATTGGGTTCCAAATAATGATCTGTGGGCAATGTCTGCTTCACCATATCCAAAGGTTTCACCAAATGAGGGGTCACAATCACAATCAGTTCGGTCTCATTTTTTTGGAAGGAGGTGCTCCGGAACAACGCTCCCAAAATCGGTACATCACCGAGGAACGGGTATTTCGCAACCGTTTCCTTGATATTTTCCTGGAGAAGACCTGCAATGGCAAAACTTTGTCCATCACCCAATTCCACCACAGTCTTGACCCGTCGGGTCGTCAGAGCGGGAATTTGAAATCCTTGTATAACGATGCCATTAGCAAAATCTAATTCTGACACCTCAGGGTTCACAATCACGGAAATGCGCCCCTCAGAGAGAACGGTGGGGGTAAATTTCAATCCGACCCCATATTCTTTAAATTTAACGGTCACCTGACCGAGTTGCTGCGGAATTGGAATGGGATATTCTCCTCCAACCAAAAACTCCGCGGCTTGCCCGCTCTCTGCAATCAAGGTCGGTTCAGCTAAGGTTTTCGAGAGAGAATGTTCTTTCAGCAGGTCTAAAAAGAGAGTCCATAAATCATCACCAATCCCGAATCCTAAAACCAGGTTCGAGGCCAGGGTTCTCACGCTCGGAAACTCCAGAGTCGTCGTTTGTGAAGATTGTGCATGCGCGAACGGTTCAAAAGCATCAACCGTGGACAAATCATTAATGAGACCGATGGAAAAATCACGGTGATTTTTTTGAGCCCGTTTAAAATTCACCCCGAGACGCTTCATTAGCCCACGCTGCATTTCCGCGACTTTGACTTCCATCATCACCTGTTGCACGCCGCCCACCTGAATAAGATTTATGATTTTATCCGGGGCATAGGGTTCGGCCAGAGTCAACGCTTTGGCCAAGGATTCCATATTGGTGACATTGCCCGCCAGAGTGATGTGCTCATGACTGTTCATCACTTGAATGCCGGGTTCATGGGGCAACATCGTATACAGCTGCTCTTTCAATCGAGTCACATCGGGAGAAACTTGGACTTGAAAAACATTTGCCACCTGGCCATCTTTGTCCCATAGGGTCAAGGTCGTCGTCCCAACTTCAATCCCGGTCAAATAAATTTGTTTACTGGAGAGCACAATTTGATCCGCCACTTTAGGGTTGGCGACTGACGCACGTTTAAACGCCGTCTCCCGCTCCACAATTTTTGATTCCCCGACCGTTAGTCGTAGGCTTTGAGGCGCATTGAGGTGGACCGCCTGAGTAGTGAGACCTTCTCCAAAGGCTCCCGTGTAGCCCGCAAGGACAAGGCCTAGAGCCAACATCATGCTCCTGAATGGAAAACCTCGAGTCTGATTCATATCCTTACCTTTCCTAACGATCATCGCGTCACCCTCGACGACCCTCTTAAAATTTCATCGTCCTTCGCTCTGTCCCTTGGATCACTTCAACCTGCTCCTTCGGTTTTCCCCTTCTAGGCGGCGGAGGAATGAGTTGGTGGGACCGCATCAAATCCTTGAAGTCTGCACCTTTGGTTTTCTTCACCTCAGGATTCAGTGGACTCCGTAAGGCCAATCGTAACTTCCCTCCATTTTCGGCCATGGCCAATCTCTCCGCTTCCTCCAACGATACCTCCAGCGTAATGACTTTTACGGGAGTAGGCTTTTCCTCTCCAGCCATTCGCTCCATTTGCGTATCGATCGCTAACACCAGCGTGTTTTCCAAAACTACCTTGGTCACTTCCTCCTTTGTACCGCCATTCCCTTTCTTTTTAGCCCTGGGATCCTCAAAGGTCGCCATGACATCGACCCGATCACCTGGCTGCACAAAACCCGGAAGCCCAACCACTTCATTCACTTTCACGGCCATTGCCCGTTTATTGGGGTCCATGACTGCGGAAACACCGCCCGTTTTCACATCAATAGGAGCCAATTTCGATTCTAAAATGGGCTCATTTTTTTTCAGATTTGTCAGCACGACCCGACCATTTAAGGATGCCGTGTCCTTAAAATGTCCAACAGGGACGCCTTCTTCAGGGTACGTCATCACTCGAATAGCTTTTTCACCGAGTGGTGTCCCCCAGGGGATATCGGCACTGGCCACCGCAACACTCACACCCTCAATCACCACTTCAGGGGCGTCGACTTCGATCATTCGTTGCCCCTGTAGCCACCGATACACCATGACGGTCGTCACCAAGGCAATAATCATCGCGATTCCTAAAAATACGAGTGGACGTTTTTGTCCCATGAGACTTCCTCCCCCCTCTTCACCAGATCTAAACGGAAAATTTTATTCATGCCATTCAATCCTAAGGTTTCAACTTCTCTACCTCTGCATATCGGATGGTAAATGCCAATCTTAATAGACAACGAGACGAATCTTCCCCGATCGCTTATTTTCAATTCGCAGACCCATACGAACGTGATTTACAATACATCATAATAAAACAACGTTTTGGCGATCACGGTGCCCAGCCCCAAAACCAGGGCATATCGTAACTTAGGCTCGGTAGAAATTGGTGCGCCAGAAACTGCAATAGTCTTGGTCACCTTCAGAGTTGCCAGAAGGAGAAACATCCGATCCCAGGCATGGCGCATACCACCCTGATTCGACAACAATGCTAAACTATAGAGCCCACCCAGTATGGCAGCAAACGCAAACGCAAATACCACTTGGCCTGGACCCAAAATTGTCCCAATGGCTCCTAACAATTTTACGTCTCCCGCACCCATCCCCCCTTTTAGATAGAAAAATATCAAGCAGACTAACCCCATGATCAGACCTCCAAGACCGAACAGGAATCCCTCCCAACCATACTCTAAGCTATTCACACCAATTCCGAAGATTGCCAAAGAACCCGTCAGCCAATTTGGAATCCGCCCCGTCCGAACATCCGTGATCGCTGCCACGATTAACCCTAAGGCTAATCCAGATAACAAAAAGGAAGAACTCATATTTTTAAACACTTCCGTCAATTAAATTCATGTGCAAACTTTCAAAAACGTTCCCCGGATGAGGATACCTCCCCATAAGCACGCCACCACTATCGGTCATGAAGCTATAGCACTCCGAACAGTCCATGTTTCGGTGGGTTGCCTGACTTTCTTAAGACAAGCACTTAACCTTTTGGAGTGCTATGCTCAAAGAAGAAAATTTTGAGAATCAAAATTTTGGAAGCACCCATTGAAGTATGTTAATTGTATTAGGGACTTGTTTAGGCTGCCCTAGCTACCCAAATACGGTGAGAAATGAAACGAGGACTAGAATTTTTACAGAAGAAGAAAAGACAATGTAGTGGCATTCATTCGAGAACAAGATTAAACCCTTCCCAAAGCGGGCCAAGCTTTGGAGATTGAAGAAATCGCAAAACAGACTCCCAAATTCCCAAACCATCACTCCAAAAGGACCAAGGCATTCGGGCATTGAAGCGCCAAGTGAAAATCCTGGAGTTGGTAAAAGCTATTTTTCAAAAAGCGCCCCTACACTTTCGGCCAAGAACCTGATGTCCGCTATGCCCTCATCGAACAGTTGCAGTCTGACTATCTCATCAATTTGCTGTGTGCCGTGGTAGTCATTCAACAAAGTAGTGATAATGTCCGAAAGTATCGCCCCCATTCTGGCACACCAAGTTCAACTGCGGGTGCAATCACATGTTGTGCATCGACACCGCCAAGACGCAGCAAGTTATTACGGACGATGGCGAAAACGTTGGGAATGAGTTGGAAGTCGGCCGGTAAGCTTATGTCGGCTTTCCACTTATTCAGACAAGCGCCTGAACCTCAACAACCAATGGTGCAGGCTACTTCTCCACCCTGATTAGGAGTTCAGCCCTGAAGTCAGGACCACTGACAACACTTGGCGAGAGTCCAGATTGGTCAAAGGCGGAGAGGGAAAGGCCACTGTTGGTGCAATGTCCCGATGGAACAATCATTTCAAAATCTCAAGTCCGAAGGGTTTCCTTCAGGAGATCTAACACCTTTTAGAAAGGCAGTCAGAATATTGGTGCATATATCAGCGCAATTACTATCGGAGCCCGCTGAACAGCTATAATAATTACTCCAATCAATAGGTGTAGGAACAGCTCCAGGAACCACTTTATCCAGTGTCCCAATATACTTGCCCACTACAGCCCTTTAGTGGAACAAAAAGAGGGAGTAAATCTGGGAAACGAATGGGAATAGATTAACAGCACCGGCAGGACAGGATGTCTAAGAAGGGAAGCCCAGCAAAGTCCGGACCATACAAAAACCAGGAGAGGTATAAATAGGGATGAGTGAAAAATATTCTACTGGTGGACCCTCCAACCCCACCTGGAACAATTTGTAGGAGTATGCTGTTAACTCCCCAAGGCCCCCGCAATAAGACCCATAACTTGCGTATACATGTTCCCTACTGCGTTTCCCAAGGCTGCTTGAGCACTCAACGCCGTGGCGCCAATGAGCGAGGCCAAGAGTGCGTATTCAATCGCCGTGGCACCTTCTTCATCAACAAGGAAGTTTTTTACCCCGTGATGACAATGATTCAGGAGAATTGTCTGCATGATGCCTGCCTCCCTATCCTTTACCTGACCTTCACGTCACCTTACAAAACTGCGCCGCCTTTCAGTATCGGATTCCCGCCGAAGTACCGCCCCGGTAAACAGCTACCGGGAACGGCACTTCTAAGCACCTCCTGCGGGAAGGAGTGCTCACTTATTAGCTCGGAGCCGCAACACTTGTGGAAATCGTCGTAAAGGTACCGCTGAGCGCAGTCCCCACAGCGGTCACGGCCGTGACAATCACTGCAGCGATCAAAGCGGCCAACAACCCATACTCAATAGCGGTGGCTCCCTCATCATCATTCACGAAACGCATCACTTGGTTAACCATAGCGTATCTCCTTTACGGGCGAAGGTAAATACTTTCGTTACGCCAGACTGCCCGGAATATTCTGACGCAGACGTTGCCCCTTGACTCGCCGTACCTTCGGCAACCCGGCTATCAGAGACCAACCCTGACCCGTGGTTTTGCGCCCACGCCTTTCGACGTGTTCGCCCTTATCGGGAAGGGGCACCCGACCGAATCCATGTTTCATGGTCATGAATAAATGTTCGTAGACCCAAGGAAATCTCCCATTTCGTATTCTGTGACTCTTTGTTTTCATGCTTCATTATCGACCTCTTCAGGGAAAACTTGCCGACGTATTTTGATGAATATGTTTCCAATTGATTACGGGTACAACAATTTGTCTCCCTTTGTTAACCAAGGAGATCAAAATAATTCGGAACGTACCTCGAGCACGTAAGGCGGAAGCCGGTTTGGAAGGGTGGTGAGGTTGTCTCCCACCCTTACTCGACAGGTACGACGTGTGATGGCAACAGGCGTGAGCGACATAGTCGGAATTTGTTTTACCCACCCGACCTACTGATGAGGTCCCACTACTCCACCATTTTTTAGTCATACCCGACATTAATAATCAGGCAACCCTCGGTGAGGGTCTTCGGATAGAACTCCGGTTAACTTACGACAGGGATGACGGAGGGAAATTATGAAAATGAAGAAAAAAGGCGCTGATGATGCAAAAAAATACCCTGTAAATTTATCTGTGCGAAATCTGGTTTGGCGATGACCCCATACAAGTCAGATTAAATCTGGATACGGAATCCTATCAATTTTTCTTTGGGAGAAACTTGGAAACACTATCAAGATAGTGAGGAAATACCCCGA
This sequence comes from Nitrospirales bacterium, assembly GCA_021604105.1. GTDB lineage: Bacteria > Nitrospirota > Nitrospiria > Nitrospirales > UBA8639 > Nitrospira_E. The sequence continues at coordinate 25,158 of BQIW01000043.1, forward strand.
AAAGACTTTCGGCTGAAGTACTATTTAGGACACTTCCCAAGATTGTCAATCTGAAACACCTGGCTTTTTCCGATGCCGTTTCTGACCTCACCTGTAATCATCCAACTAAATCATTGGGAAAATCAGTTGAAATTTTGTTCCGATAACCACTGGTCCTCCCTATCCACTGTATTAAGTTCAAAGACCATCCCAACACATATAGGGATGAATAGAATTTATGTGAACACCCAAGAATGTCGTCCCACTCTTCACAAGGCTCACCGCAAACCAACGACAGAACTACTGGGCACGATGAAGGTTTCCAAGTCGATCAGGACAAGTTCGTCGAACTATGCCCAACAGCTTAAATACTATTCAACGGCGGGATGGGTACCTGCTCACAACTACACTCCCCCAATTTGAACACGAGGACATTCATGATGAGAGTGGGAAATATGATATTGGTAAAGCCTTGGCTATGGCCAGTCGAACGCTTTTTACGCAATACCATTTTAGTATTAGGAGCCTTCGATTTGGGCATGGTTTATATACGCCATATCGGATTCGATTGGTTTTCCTATTCCTTTTTTTTCGCTTTGGGAATTTTCATGATTGCCGTGGGACTTTTCTACCGTTCAAGCGGGCGTAGTGAACGTATCTCTATGACGTTAATGGCGACCGGGTTGCTTCTTCTGTTTACAATTGTTCTATCAGTTTTTGGTTATCTGTTGCTCCCGCTATGGCGAGAACCCATTGACCCGTTTCTGGTCCAGGTCGATGCTTGGTTCGGATATTCATGGCCGGACATTGTCCAATTTGCCGGTCGACATCCATTTTTAAATGAATTGACGCGTTATGCCTATTTATCTTCCATACCACAAATGGCATTACTGTTTATCATTTTAGGATTTGGAGGCAAGCAAAAAGAACTCCATGTCTTCATCCTTTCAATTACCGCTTCAGGCCTGGCGACGCTTGGGTTTTGGGCGCTGTTTCCGGCATTTGGCACCAGCGTGCTCTATGACATTTCCGGCTCGATTGAACAGGCCGCAAGACCACTTGTTGGCTCGGCCTACGGTGCCGAATTATTACGTCTAGGAGCTGAAGGGCCTAAATTTATTTCTCCAAGGGATATGGGAGGCCTAGTGGCTTTTCCTTCCTATCACACGATCATGGCTATTTTGGCTATGTATTCAGCACGAACCACTCGCTGGTGGTTCCCCATACTGGTCATCATCAATCTGTTCGTCCTTCCAGGAGTGCTTATCCATGGCGGGCATCACTTGATCGATGTATTCGGCGGATTATTGACTGCCTGTTGCATCATATACGTGGCAAGGCAGGTTGTGACTGGAAATGAAATCCAGGATGACGGAGTATTTGGCGCCGCCGAACAGGAAATAACGTTTATTAAAAGTTCCTCAGACATGTCGGGATTACACCCGTAGGCCTTATTCCGATGGTCCCGTCGGTCACAAGTTGCCTCGTTTCGATAAGCACGGAGTTCGACATGATTTTTATTGGCTGCCGGCTTAGTACGCCAGGCTTTAAAACGCCGTGACCGGGCACCCTCTGAAAGCGGGTGAATCTTGTTTTCCCCCTTTCATGCCACCGCACCAATTCTCCCACCTATCGCCGTCTTTCCGCCGCACTTGCATCGGAATCCATCCAGGACGACATATTGTCGGGTAGCACATTCCTAATCTGACCTATCCATACAAAAACGTGAGACCCTCGCCGCTCTGTAGTTGCGTAGGCCGGGTTAGACTGTCTGCGGTCAAAACCCGATAGACCCATGACCTAGGGAAACGACAGGCATGAGCCACATTTGTCGGTTTACGCTTTGCTCACACGGCCTTCCGACGAGGTACCCTTACCCCCACCCTTTTCCGGCCTGCTCGACATTTTTATCGGGAATCCATCGTTGAGGTTCTTCGGATGGATCCAGGCTAACTACCATCGGGAGTGACGGAGGGGAGGCGCGGGTATAATTAGATCGTGATCTGGTTTTTTAAGGTTCTTCCGTTTTAAACCGAACAACATGAGAGATCACATTTTCAACATGTTTTGGTTTCCAATTCTACTCAATGATTCAAGAACCCTTTCGTCATTCCCTTGACCTACTCCATTCCGCTCAACAACCAAATGGGGGATTCCCATATCACTTGGGAGAAAATTCCAGGCCCGACGCGACCGCTTGGGCTATTATGGCCCTTTCTGCCTATGCCTTCGATCATGAAAGCTGTAACCGGGGAAGAGCATATTTAGCTTCCCAACAGGCGAACGACGGACGCGTGAGCATCTCTCCCTCACACCCGGAGGCATCTTGGCCAACACCTCTCGCCATCTTCGCCTGGGAAAGCATTTCCCAGTATCAAGAAGCGCAATCACGCGCTATCGACTATCTGATTGGGTTTACCGGACAACATTTCTCGAACCCTGATCCGTCAATTATTGGCCACGACACTTCAATCCCGGGCTGGCCATGGATTGCTGAAACCCATAGCTGGGTCGTGCCCACTGCTCTCGCCCTCCTGGCCTTGCATAAGGTAGGTTTGGGCACTCACCCTCGTGCTAAGGCCGGCCGACACTTGCTTCTCAATCGTCAATTGCCCAACGGTGGCTGGAATTACGGAAGTACGACGGTATTCAACCGGGAATTACCTCCCCTCCCAGAGTGCACGGCCATCGCCTTGCAAGCGTTGGCTGGTCACACGGCAATCCACGAAATAGCACAAAGCCTCCAGTATCTCTCACACGAGCTTCCTCGCCTCCGGACTCCCATCTCACTCGGCTGGACACTTCTTGGTCTCGGTGCATGGGACTTAAAACCCACGAATACGGAGGAATTGGTCTTGGCCTGCCTTCAACGTCAAGAGCGATACGGGTCTTATACTCTTCTCTCTCTGGCTCTGCTCTTATGCGGTGCGAACGCACAACAAGGCCTGTATTCCTTATTGCCAGGACCACTACCACAATCACCCACTTCGTTTGCCCGCCACCAATAAGGAAAAAGGCAGCTTTCATGACCACCGCTCTTACGCAAAAGGATCAGGTCACGTTGACAAGACGACAATTCCTGCAGGCCTGTTTGTTTGGAGGGGGATTAGCTGTCTCAGGATTTTCCCTCCTTCATTGGTTTATGGGCCCGCGTTTGACCGCGCAGACCTTTATCGGTCAAGCCAAAACATACGAAGCTGATCTTGCGAAACTCATTCGCCAAGGATTCCAAGAATTGGGGATCACCCCATCAGAGATCAAAGGAAAACGCATTTTATTAAAACCTAATTTGGTTGAACCACACCAATCGTTATCGCATATCAATACCCATCCCCTAGTCGTTCGTGGGGCCGTCGAGACGTTCCTTTCTATGGGTGCGGGATCTGTCGTCGTAGCTGAAGGGCCCGGACATCGCCACGATACTCTTTTGGTCTTGGAGGAATCCGGCTTGGCAGATGTGCTGTACGAAGACCGCATCCCCTTTCAAGATCTGAATACAATGGAAGGGGTAATCATGCCTAACCTGGGTGGGCAGACAAGTCTGACCTCATTGACCTTTCCTCGAATAGTCCAAGAAGTCGATTGGGTTGTCTCGCTGGCCAAAATGAAAACGCACCATTGGGCTGGAGCGACCCTCTCCATGAAAAATTTTTTTGGCGTGATGCCCGGAAATTATTACGGATGGCCGAAGAATGTGTTACACCATGCTGGAATCCCACAATCCATTGTGGATATCAATGCCACGCTCAAACCTCATTTTGCCATTGTCGACGGCATAATCGGAATGGAAGGGGATGGTCCGATAATGGGGACACCTGCCCATTCCGGAGTCCTTGTTATGGGAAGGAATCTCCCGGCCGTCGATGCTACCTGTTGCCGGATTATGGGAATTAATCCAGATAAAATCGAATACCTTCGAAATGCCGACCAGTGGCTAGGCCCCATTCACGAATCGTTAATAGAACAACGCGGAGAAGCCTGGAAACAGGTCTACCGCCCTTTCGCCCTGGTCCCGGAGATTCCCGCCCACCAAGGTATTCGTCTCACCTAGCGAACACCACATTGTTGATAGATTCTCAAGACTTTCCTATCCTGGGTCAGAAGTCTTCTTTCGTGCATATGTCAGATAAACCCTCCCATCCTATTAACGATTCGGTTACCTCAAAGAGAGTAAACATCTTAATTTGCAAGAGGACAACGTTCACTCAATCACTAGACCGACGCTCAACATTGTCAACAATGCCGCCCAACCCGCTGTTGTCCCTTCAAAGAACGATCGCCCAACACGTTTTGGAAAAACTAGAATATAAAATCCTGCTGCCCTATACATAGGGGAAGATTATCCATTGACACGCTGAGTCAAAAATTGGTGGGACTGTGTTTTTCGATCTCCTATTTTCCGTTTGAGATATTCCCTGCTAGGGTTTTCAATCCAGACATAGCACAAGGAGGCCATCGCAATCACCAAAAGGAGAATTCCACATAAATGAACCCACAACAAAGGCTGATAAAGATCAGAATTCACTCCTGAATAGTAATCATTGAGTGCATATCGAATGATTTCCAAGACTGGGTAATGAACCATGTAGATTCCAAATGAGATGGTACCCAAAAATACAACAACCTTATTCCCGAATACTTGAGCAATTCCCGTTTGTGTATTTGCCAGTGTCACGATAATAAACGGAATAAGGGGATATAGAAACACAATTGGAAGTCCCAATACCAGAAAAACCAAAAATACCAACACAGCAGCCAGACACCAACGAGAGGCGCGCAAGGAATCCGTAAAAATATCAAAATGCTTCTGAATACAAAACATCATGCACCCTAATATAAATCCATTTAACACCCGGGCTACAGCAACCCAGCCATAATGCCACTCCCATTTCCATTGGAAGGACAGAATGCTCATCGGGTACACAGTAACCAGGAAGAAAATGATCAGGAGTTGAAAGTCTCTTCTTCGAATAGGAATCAATAGCTTTATGATGATCGGAAAACAGAGATATGCAAGCCATTCCGCACTCACTGACCAGGCAGGGGTATTCAACGAAGGGTTAACCCATATATTTGTGAGTGTGACATTGCGAAGGATATCCCCATACGTAATCTCCTTCTGATCCCAAACTCCAAAGATGGCGGCTCCGAGGAGTACACCCGCGACAACTAAATACATGGGATAAATTCTGGCCAATCGAAGCGAAAGAAAATTCCCGACTCCATGCAAGGTCAATCGGCTTTCAAATTCGTGCCGATGCACATACGTCAAAATGAATCCGCTGAGGACAAAAAATATATCAACCGCATAGACTCCTTGGAGAATAATATTTCTTCCTAACCCCCATTGAATTTTTTCATAGAATCCCGGCAAGTATCCATCTGGTTCCCCAAAACACACGTGAAGAAGCACAACCCATATCGCGGCAACCCCTCTGAGACCTGTTAACGTCTGAATATGTTCCCTGCCCGAAGATAGCATAGTCCTGGTCCAACAGTTGATAGATCCCCGTAAGCGAAGCTTCGGTTTCTGAAGGGGATTTCTTTAATTCGAGGCTAAAGAACCTGCCGTGAAGGAGACCTCAGCACCGTTACCAGTAATCTAGAATGTATGGGGCGAGGACTTACTAAAGCATTTCCGTAATGCCAGACTCTGTTCTCTGAAGTTATGGCAGGGACAAGCTGACCAGATTTTTTCGCCTCTGAACAGGCAACAATACCCGCTCAAAAAAAATAGCGGTATTGTCTCTAGAAGAAAAGAGGGGATAAAACCACACTGAAGGAATGGGAAGCTTAGGAAGGATTTTCGAGGAAGGCCTTTACTTCTTGAAGACGACCATAGGCTTTCCCGGCTTCTGGGCTTTGGGGATAGGTCCGTACAAGTTGTTGAAAGACTGACCGAGCCATCGGTATTTCGTGTAACTCCATATGTGAATAGGCGATTTTCAGTAGAGATGCCGGGACTTTATTGCTGGAAGGGTAAAAGGCAAAGACTCGTTCAAATTCATCAATGGCTTCTTGAAACCGCCTTTCCCCATAATAACATTCACCCAACCAATATTGTGCATTGGAAGCCAATGGAGAGTCGGCAAAGGTCCGCAAAAATGTCGAAAACCCTGAGGAAGCTTCGGCAAATTTTCCCTGACGAAGAAGTGACATTGCTTGGTCATATTGCACCTGAGCGTTTCCCACATCGACAGGGCCGTAAGAACCCGGTTTTGCAGTCACTCCCAGAGCCGGCAACGTCTTCGAAAATTGGGATGAGGGAGCATACGCGGCAACCGCCCCAGTCACAACTGGACGAGAATTTTCCTTTGTAAATTGTGAGCCTTCCATCGCGTCCGATCGGGGTATTAGTGGAGTGCGCTGAGTAAGGACATCTCGGGGTACAGCTACCCGCGCCGACGGATCCCGGCTTTCGGAAGTGTGAACATTAGAGGAAAGTGAACTCCCGAGTGGGCCAGCCATACGAGAGAGTTTTTGCTCGTGTTCATCCAATTGTCCCCCGAACGTGACACTGACTTTTTCTAACGTCCCTACCACCGACTGTATACTTTGCCGAACCTCTTCAAAATTTGCCTGGACTTGCTGCGCCTGAGCATCACGTTGTTGAGAATTGAGATCTAGTTGTTTGCGTAACTCCATAACATGCTCTTCCTGTTGGGTAACTTGTTGTCGAAGGGAAGTCAGCACCTGTTGGTAATCCACCAACGACGTTCGAAATTCGCCTAACTTACCTCCTTGCTCTGTCAGGAGTTGCTCTTCCCCTGCTAAACGATCTCGAAGTTGATGCACCAGAGGCTCAGATTGTTGAAGCCGAGTTTTGACTTCCCTCATATCTACGTCATACCGCGTCAGTTTTTTGGTTAATTCGGTGATCTGGTTCTGATTGTTTTCAAGCCCTCCACGAACCTGGGAGAGGTCTGTTTCCTTGATATTAGCAACTTGATCCATCACTTCGGCACGAGCATGCAGTAACTCCTGAATCTCAACCCGCTGTTTCGCAATAAGAGTATTCGCTTTTTCTAAGGCCGTATTCGCATCACTCACGGCTTGCTGGAGTGATGTTTTGCTTTTATCCAACTGGCTGATCTTGGCGTCCAATTCCCTTTTAATTCGCACCACATCGGCCTGCTGAGCGACACACCCTGCCAAGATCATACTCAATCCCACAATGATCGATCGAACACTCAAACGATGCCAAAACGAATGAGGGCTTAGCATAGTCTCCTTAATCCTCTCAAAACCCATAAGGGGTTGCCCGGTAACAGACTTCTACCAATCCCGGCGGTCGGCTAAATAAGACGTGGTGGTCGAGGCCACACTGATATCTAGAACGAGATGCGCGCGACGATTCTTCTGGAAACACGGTTCGGACGATTCCCAACAGGCGGGATTCTCTTTGCCAAATGACATCACATGAAGCCGCTCAGCGGGGACTCCTAAACTGGTGAGGTAGGTTTTGGTGCGAATGGCACGCTTCTCTCCTAAGACATGGTTATAGGAAGCCGTTCCGCGATCATCGCAGTGCCCTTCAATGGTAATCTCTGCATGCGGATGAGCTTTCAGCCACTCCGCGTTGGCCACTAACGTCGCCTTAGCTTGTTTATTAAGTTGAAAGCTATCAAATTCAAAATGCACATCTCGCAACCCGCTTTGTAAGGTCAATTGTTCGGCACGAGTTCGATTCTCCCAATAATTATTGGGAGAGTCAGGATGCGTGAGATCTGACCCGACTGGGCGGTCCTCCCGAATCAAGGGATCTTCCGCAAGCAGGTCGGACAAAGCTCCTGCCCCTTCCGGGAAATACCCTTCTCCACCGGGTACATCTTGGTTCATGGCTTGTTCTGAAGGTCCCGTTGAAAAACCTCCCTCTGAGGACACCAGGGTTGGCGCACTAGATTTTTTTCCATATTTATGAATTCCATGTTTGGACCGATGTCCACACCCGGAGATCAACAACATCATCAGGATCAGGATCACGATTCCCCAACCATAAATTCTGCAGGTCGATGAATGAACAGTCATATTGCGAACTCCTTGTTCAACTACAGCGAACAAACCACGAAAATATCTCTTTAAGATCGTTCACTTAAATTAGGGCAAATGCAAAACCAAGGCCAAGAAAATCCTGCCGGATGCAATAGGAACTCCTCGTCGGAGGTCACAGTAACGTATAACTCAACATTTCCGATCGTCCAGAAGAAAAGTGCACATACCAATCACCTCAAAATTTATTGCAGTACTGCAGAGTTAGAGATTTCACGGCAAGGTCCTGCTAAAGACCATCCATAATCTCTCCTGCCAATATGGGACAAAATTCAGGGGGAGTATGAAAGAAGGATTTAAAAAACCAGCACACCTAAAATATAGGGGGGATGCATAATAGTAGCAGCATTTACTCAACGATCGTGGCTTTTCCTCAACGCTTTTGATGGAAACCCGGACACGGGAGATACTGAAGCAGGAGAGCATGCATAGGTTCAATAAATTTTGGAAGAGACGTGACAGGCACAGTCGGATGAACACACGGATGAACAAAATCCAGTATTCGGGAGTCTCCCGTAATGAAATACAAGAAATATACTTTCTGGAATACCGATGGAGTATCGCTCTCGGGACGAATACAGGAGGGAGTGAAACAGTATTACAACCTTTTTAATCATTCCATTCAGAGGTGGCAAAATACCAGCACTGTCCACCACATTCTTTAGCCCGGTACATCGCCTGATCAGCAATTTCCAATAATCGTTGGGGATCGGTAGAATCCTTTGGATAGACCGAAATCCCGATACTAATTTGTATAGAAATTTTTTCTTTTCCCAATCGAATAGGCGGAATAAGGCATTCTAAAATTTTCAGGGCAACCTGACGAATATCCTGAATATGTTCAAGCCCTTGAAGAATCACCGTAAATTCATCCCCGCACAATCGCGCGACGGTATCGGTCGATCGCACACAAGTTGCCAACCGCTCTGCCACAATACGCAATACGCGATCTCCAGTTTGATGACCATGGTAATCATTGATATTTTTAAAGTTATCGAGGTCCAAAAAGAATAACGCCAGTAAGGTCCCATTCCGCCTGGCTTGCGCCAACGCCTGTTCCAGCCGGTCTTCAAACATTATTCGATTCGGAAGATCGGTTAACGGATCGTAATAGGCATGATGCTTCATCAGCAGTTCTTGTGTCTTTCGAGCCGTCACATCATGCAAAATCGCCACAAAATGCATTGGTTCCCCCTGCTCATTGAACAAAGGAGTAACGACTTGCTCAAAAACCAGAGATTGGCCATTGCTTCCCGTTTGCATCACCTCGGTCTTCAGGCAACTGAATTCCCGGGCAGATGGATCTGCTAGAGACTTTCTGGCATGCAGTTCCTCATGAGGGAACGAACTCAACGAAGAACCCAACATCGATTGGATCGAGCAACCATGCAAGGCGGCATAGGCCTCATTCACCCATTCCAAACGACCCTGCGCATCTGTCACACAGACAGGATCAAATACTGAGCCCATAGCCACACTCTGCAATCGCCATAGATCCAGCTGTCTTCCACGTGCCATCAACCGCTCGATCTCATAACCTAATGTTTGCAACCACCCAAGCACCGTCGGATCAATCGCCTGTGGACCTTCAGAACACACCACCAGTATTCCGAAACAATCCCCATGAAAAGCCAGGGGAACACCCCAGGCTTGATGACCTTGAAATCCAGGCGGAAACCAGGCCATGGCACCTGTGGAAGGACAATATGGAGAAAGCAATGATATTTCAGAACCCTCACAGGCCTGAATTAACTCACCTTGCTGCGAAACCTTACTCCACCACAAAGCCCCTTGCGACTCCCAGTCAAAATCTCCAGCCATTGCATGCGCGCGTAACTGGGGAACACATCCCTTTTGCATAGTGCTCAGCCACACAAAAGGAAAACCGAGGTCCCGGACAAGACCATTACAAATCTGCGTCAGACACGCTTCCATACTCTGTCCGGCAAAAAGTTGCGATTCGAGACTCTGCACCAACTGGATAATAGGTTGAACGGAAGAGCGCTCCTTCTCCAGAATTAATTCCCAATGCCACGCAACCACCTTCTGCGACTGATCAAACATGGGCGTCATCACACAAAGGATCTTTTGCGATGGTCTCCCTCCAGGGAAAATTGTCAGCACTCTATTTAAGAGCTTCCGAGGAGGATCAATTGCACACAGTTGACTATGAAGAACCTTCCATTCCTCATGAGCTAGATAATCGGCAATGGACACCTGCCCTATTTCAGTCAGATCTTTCCCCAGGATATCACCCGCTACCTCATTGGCCATAAGGATCACACCATCACACGAAGTCACAAAATGGACCGGAGATGGTTCTGGTAGAGAAATGGGAGGCGTCAGCGAAACCGTGTGATCGCGAACGGGAAGTAAATTGGCAATTGGCAATGGGTCGGAATTTGTCGAAAGAATTTCGGTGAGTCGGCCCTTCAATCGGTGAAGGGCCCAGGTGAGTTCCTGCTCTTGGGCATCCGAAAGGTCACTTGATTCGGCTTGAAATTCCCGTAAGGACTGTTCAAGTAAGTGATGGAGTCGTTCAAAAGTGGCCACAATTACCTCCACCCTGCCGCAAGGAATAGGAAACCACAGGGGAGCATTTAAATAATAAACCCGATAAGGATATCTTTTGGCAAGGTTTTCTGGACGTCAACCCATCAAAAGAGGTGCCATGATTAGCGCCAATTCCTAACCAACCTACTCACAGAACCGGCAAGACATTTCGATCCATGGGGGGAAATCTATGCACTTTAACAGGAGACTCCTCCTAGGTCTTCGGAAAAATCATTCCGGCCTCGGCATCGGCTTGCGCCTGAGCATAACGGCCCACCGTTCCAATGTCGGACCAATAGGCAGCATGAAGAAAGCCAAATATTTTTGAACCCTGCGCAAGCGCGTTTGTATAGGAGTCGATGATGGAAAACGGCCTATCCGCAGAGGCATCGTAGAGGAGAGAAGGATGGAGAATATGAACTCCTGCAAACATCCGTTGAACCAGGGGGCCAGGCCATTCGGCTTGGCTCATTCCCCGACCATTTATTCTAATAATACGATTTTGTGCATCCGATTCTACGGCTCCCCATTGGACCGCTTGCGAATCGTTGCGAAGGACCAATGTGGCCACACCACCGTGAGTCCGATGGAACTCTACCAAAGCTTTCACATCCAACTCGATCAACGTATCACCATTTATAACCAAAAACGGGTGTGGCCCAAAAAACCACTCAGCTGCTTTTAGTCCACCACCCGTTCCTAACAGGGTCGGTTCATAGGAATACCTCACCCGCATACCCCAGCGGGATCCGTCCCCGATCGCTTCTTCGATCATATTTCCTAAATAATGCAGATTGATGATGACGTCACGTATTTCATATGTTCGCAACAACAACAAATTCCATATAATGAGCGGCGTCCCCGAAACCGGCAATAAAGGTTTG
>BQIW01000044.1 GCA_021604105.1 Nitrospirales bacterium
ATGACCACAAACCACCCTTTGAAACTAGGGGGTACGGATCTCACCACTTTCCCGATCCAACGCCTGAATCACCTCTGTAGATATGTCCAGGCCAGTTTGATAAAACAAGGTGCCAGAATTCACTCCATATTCTAAGACCAGGCTTAATCCACGTTGACCGGCGACTTCCGCTACCACCTTTTGCACCTGAAGGCGAAATTCGTTTTGCAATTCGCGTTGTTTTTCTTGAACTTCTCTGTTTAAATCGGCTACTTTTTGTTGATATCCAGCCATTTTTTCCCTGAATTGTTCTTCCTTTCGATCTCTGGCCTCCTGACTCAATACCGTACTTTGGGCCATCAATTCACTTTCCAACTTGCGCAATTCCCTTTGCTCTAATTCCACAAGGGTCTGCCGATCCTTCATGAAGGCATTCAGCGCATCCGACATTCGTTTTCCCTTGACCGTTTCAGCCAATATCCGCTGAGGATCAACGACGCCGACCGGGAAATCAGACGAATGGTTTGACCCAATACCCGTACAGCCCCAGGAAAGACTCAGGACCAGACTTCCCAGAGTGATCCACCCGCCGATACTTCCAACACCTTTCTTTTTCATTATAGGTTTTCTCCTACATCTCGCTATCACGCATCGTCTTAGTGCACACCCAAACTAAAAGACGGATCCCACGGAAAACTCAAATACCCACTTTCTGTCATCCTTTGGCCCATCTATAGGGCGGCCATAGGCTGCCCGAAGAGGACCGAATGGTGAAATCCATCTCACCTCCAAACCTGCAGCCATTCGAAGATCAAAATCTAATTTATCTCCTTCTGAAAATCCTTTTCCATAGTCGAAGAAAAGGACGCCGTTCAACTTGGCGTCGGGCAACACGGGAAAAATTAAATCATTATTAATAATGATTTGTTTATTGCCCCCTTCAGGATCGTTACCAGAGGTTACGGGTCCGGCACGACCATATTTAAATCCTCGAACGGTGTTAATGCCCCCCACGTAAAAAAACTCAGGAATAGGGAAATCCTCTCCATTAAATCCGTCTCCGTATCCAATCCGTCCTCGAATGGAATGACGAAAATCCCAAAATGGTAACGGAGTAAACTTCATCGCATCAAACGACATGCTATAAAAATTATTTGACCCCCCAAGGACATCCGTTCCGAAACTCGCCATGACCCCGATTCGCGTCCCACGCCGGGGGTCTAAATAATAATCACGCGAATCCCTGAATAAAGAGGCACGGAACCCAGTCGTGGATTGCGTGCCCTCCTGATCCTTAATGAGATCGTTGGCATCAGATTCCACATCATCAATCTTGATTTTTTCAGCTACTAAGGTAAAGGTACCCGTCAGGTATTCAGAAAAGCCCCGACCAAACGTCAAATTCGCCCCTTGCTTTTTTTCAAGGTACGTCAAATAATTGGTTCGTGAGCTAAACAAATCTGCTTGGCCCGAAGTTAAGGTATCAAAAATAGCCGGATTTCGAAAGGTAATAGTTCCCAGAGTACGCCGTCCTCCTACCTGGCCTCGAATCCTGGCTAAGTACCCTCGACCGAATAAATTCCCCTCGGTAATATCCGCAATCAACGTGAATTGGTCCAGGGTACTGAAACCTCCGCCAATGCTGAAGGAGCCGGTAGGTTTCTCCTTGACTTTGACCTCTAAATCGACTTCTCCCGGGGCAATCTGTTTAGGAAGAATCTCCACGGTTTCAAAAAAATTCAAATTATTAAGACGTTCGAAGCTTCGTTTTATTGCCGGGGAATCGATCATATCCCGTTCATCGACCCGCAATTCACGCCGAATCACATTGTCCCGAGTCTTATTATTACCGGTAATGCGGATATCTTGAATCCGGACCATTTCCCCTTCCTGAATGGCAAAACCAATACGAGTGCTTCGTGTGGGCGGATCAGGCTCTACCGACGGATTGGCCTCTGCAAACGCATACCCACGACTGCCATATAAATCTGTCAACCGGGTAATTTCATCACGGATTTTTGCACGCTGAAACACTTCACCAGGTTCAATGATCAGTCCTTCCCGCAATTCCGCATCAGAGAAGAGCGTATTTCCGGTATACTCTATTTGACTCACCACATAAGGCTCTCCTTCGACAATCGAAAACACCAGAGTAAACCACTCCTTCTTCTCATCCAAATCCAATCGAGGCATCCCGACTTGAACATCTAAATACCCTTTATTGAGATACACTTCCTTAATCCGTTCGACATCATTCGGCAGCTCATCACGATGCAGAATGCCGGCATCGGAAAAAATTGACCAGGGCCAGGAATATTCCCGATTGGCCATAAAGGAGGTCAATTCCTTCTTCTGAATGACATTTCGGCCCTCAAATACGATCGTGCGAATATGAGCCTGACTCCCCTCTTCGATATAATATGTCAATCGTACTTGATTGTTCCCGACCATATCAGTGATAGGAATAATTTGAACATGGTAAAAACCCTTGTCGTGATACAACGATCGAAAATTTTCTACAGAAACCTTTACCTGTTCTTTATCCAAAAATACCTGGTTTTTTACGGTATTCTTTTCGTTAAGCTTGTCATCTGACAACTCTTCATTTCCATCAAATACCACTTCGATCGTAAACGCCTTTTCCTTCACACGGAAGACCACCAGAACCCCATCCTCCTTGGTTTCGGTTGAGACTTCGACTTCTTCAAAAAATCCCATCCCATATATGAGCTGAATTTGTTCCCGAATGGACTCTTGGGTAAATGTATCCCCTGGCTTGATGGACAATCTCCCTAAAATAGCCAGATCTTCGATATGCTGGTTTCCTTCAATTTCAATGGCCCCAATGTGGGATTGGGAGGATTGGGCCAACACTGGTCTTTCAAACGAAAGTGTTCCTAATATAAGAAGGGCGACAAGGAGAAAAAGGCTGACCAAGGGGAAATGAGAAATCCCGAAACGCTTCATCTTTTGCCCAAGACCCAGTGACCCAGGCAACACTAGATCCATGGAGCATCTCTAAAAGGATGAAAGAAACCAGAAGGGTGTATCACAGAAAAATTGTATGGTAAGGGACCACAGAATTGCCCCTTCAATATGGTCCCCAACGGTTAAACCTTAGAGCTGCTGATGAAAATGGGGGGAAGCCTCAGAAATGAGAAGACAATCCTCATGTTGGGATCAAGGTGCCAGATTATATTCGTGACAGGATTCCTTGTAAAGGCAACATCTTAGGCATGGGCTCTTTTCAGAGGATCCCATGAAAGGAGCACGCATAAACCTTGACAACATTTTTCACCTTCTCCTAGTATCAAAATCAGTAAAAAACATGAAGGTGTCCTTGAACAACAATAATGGAATGTCATTCAGAGGCCCGTTCCTAACCCCAGACAATCTTCGGCATTGGCTGTGTAAGCCAGGTCCATCCTAACGCTCACAATGTGCCCGAGGATGTTCCTCGGCTGTCTGGTGAAGTTCCCTTACGCATGAACAAATTCAGTAAAACACTGCTCTCCATTTTTGCCAAATCTTTCATGAACCTATACGTTCATCGTTTGAAATGAACCCGATGCCTGAAGACTACCCGGAGATTCCCACGCCTTCCATTGAACAGATCCCAGAGGAATTACCACTCCTTCCAGTACGGGACATTGTCGTCTTTCCCTATATGGTGCTTCCCCTCTTTGTGGGACGTGATATGTCCATTAAGGCCATTGAAGCGGCACTTTCCTCCAATCGCTTAATTTTTTTAACCACCCAAAAAAATCAGGACGTGGAGGTACCGGAGAGTCAAGATCTCTATCAATTGGGCACGGTCGGCGTCATCATGCGCATGCTAAAACTTCCGGATGCCCGTATCAAAATACTCGTCCAAGGCCTCACAAAAGCCCGGGTTCAAGAATTCACCCAATCCAATCCATTTTTCTCCACCCGCATCAAAACTTTGACCGAATCTCCCACAGCGCTTCCTACCTTAGAGAAGGAAGCCATCGTTCGCTCCACCCGAGAGTCCTTGGAAAAAATTGTTGGATTAGGAAAAGTGTTGATGCCGGATGTACTGACCGTCATTGAAAACCTTGACGATCCCGGACGTCTGGCAGACATCATCTCCTCCAATCTTGGGCTCAACATTGCGACTACTCAGGAAGTCCTCGAAATTGACGATCCTCTTCTCCGGCTGAAACGAGTCAATGAGATCCTGGGAAATGAGCAGGACGTTTTGTCCATGCAACAGAAAATCCAGGCTGAAGCCAAGGGGGAAATGGATAAGACACAACGGGAATACTTCCTTCGCGAACAACTCAAAGCGATCCAGAAAGAATTGGGAGACCTCGATGACCGCACCGAAGAAGTGGCCGAATTTCGTCGCAAGATTCAAGCAGCCTCCATGCCAGACAAAGTCCTGAAAGAAGCGGAGAAACAACTGAAACGTCTAGAAAAAACGCACCAGGATACGGCCGAAGCCGGGACGATTCGAACGTACTTGGAATGGATAGTTGAATTACCTTGGAACCATCATTCTGTGGATAACCTCGACATTCCCCAGGCAACCCAGGTGTTACAGGAAGATCATTACGATCTGGAACGGGTCAAAGAACGAATTCTGGAATATCTGGCCGTGCGCAAACTCAAGGCCAAAATGAAAGGTCCCATCTTGTGTTTTGTGGGGCCTCCTGGGGTCGGCAAAACCTCTTTAGGAAAATCGATTGCTCGTGCCATGGGACGGGAATTCGTTCGCATGAGTTTAGGTGGAACACGAGACGAAGCCGAAATTCGAGGGCATCGCCGTACCTATGTCGGAGCATTGCCAGGAAGGATTGTCCAGGGAATCAAACAGGCAGGCACCAATAACCCCGTGTTTATGTTAGATGAAGTCGATAAGATCGGGACCGATTTCCGCGGGGATCCCTCTGCTGCCTTGCTGGAGGTTCTCGATCCGGAACAGAATCATGCGTTTGTCGATCACTATCTCGGAGTCCCCATAGATTTGAGTGAAATCATGTTCATTACGACCGCTAATTTGACGGACCCTATTCTCTCCGCATTACGGGACCGAATGGAGATCATTGAAATCCCCGGCTATTCGGAAGAAGAAAAGCTTGGCATTGCTCAACGCTACCTGATTCCCCGTCAGTTAGAAGAACACGGGATCACGCAGGAACACTTTCTCCTTTCCGATCCCTGTCTGGCGCGCATCATTTCTCAATATACCAAGGAGGCCGGTGTTCGCAATCTTGAGCGTGAACTGGCCAATGTCATGAGAAAAGTGGCGAAGCGCATTGCCGAAGGAAAGATTAAACGCTATCAGATCACACCCCGAAACCTCCATCACTACCTCGGTGTCCCTAAATATGTGCCGGATCAGGAACAGGAAAAAGATGAAGTCGGCGTCTCAACAGGACTCGCATGGACCGAAACCGGTGGGGATGTCCTGTACATCGAGGCTTCGGCCATCAAGGGAAAAGGCCTCTTGACCTTAACCGGTCATCTCGGCGACGTCATGAAAGAATCTGCTCATGCCGCACTTACATATATACGCTCCCAGGCCAAGTCATTGGGAATCAATCCTGACATTTTCGCTAAACAGGACATTCACGTTCACGTTCCGGCCGGGGCTATTCCCAAAGACGGACCATCTGCAGGCATTACCATGGCAACCGCCCTTGCATCCTGTCTTAGCAATCACCCTGTAAAACGAGACTTGGCGATGACAGGGGAAGTCACACTTCGCGGCAGAATACTGGCCATTGGCGGGTTAAAAGAAAAAGTTCTCGCCGCTAAACGGGCCCATATTAAAACCATTGTCATGCCTAAAAGAAACCAGAAAGATCTCGATGATATTCCCAAACATCTGCTACGGGGGCTTGAATTTATTTATGTAGAGAAAATGTCGGAAGTTCTCAAAGTCGCCCTTCACACTAAAAATTCACACGCCATGAACTCGGCAATGACTCATGGACATAGTAATTCCAGCCGTCGAAAAAAAGTTGCGTCCCCGGTCACCCGTCGCCCTTTACGACAATCCATCACTAAGACACGCTAATTTTTTATCATGTCCCCTTCCCGCCGCCAGGCGCTCGTGTCAAAAATAGGGGAATTTCCACTCATCCGTGCTCTGACTCGTGGATTTTCCCCACCCGGTCCTCGTACCCTCATTGGTATGGGAGACGATGCGGCGCTTCTGGCTCACCCCTCATCTGCCCATATCGTTATATCCACGGACCTCCTCGTTGAAAACATTCATTTCTCCAAACATACTTCCTCATTTTTTGACCTTGGCTACAAGGCAGCCGTAGCCAACCTCAGCGACATTGCCGCAATGGGAGCCATTCCCACATATATTCTGGTGGCCGTGGCCCTTCCCTCTCATGTGAGATATGGAGACTGGAAGGACCTGTATCGTGGTCTTTCCGTTCCTTGTAAAGCCCATGGGGTTCAACTTGTGGGCGGGGATACTTCGGCCTCACATTCCTCCTTGTTTCTGGCAATCACGATACTCGGACAGGTTAAACCCGGTCAGACGTTAACGCGAGGTGGAGCTCAGGAAGGAGATATCATCTATGTCAGTGGATCGTTAGGTAACTCCGCTGCAGGATTGGCATATCTGACCCATCACCCTTCACATGGAAAAATATCGAAATTGCGGCAACCCATCAAATTTTTAGTTCGGCGCCATCTCCAACCCACTCCTCGTATTGAATTAGGACGATTGCTGTCTTCTCGGCGTTTGGCTTCGTCCGCCTTGGACCTATCTGATGGACTCTCAGGTGATATCCAACATTTGTGCCGACAAAGCCAAGTAGGCGCCCTGATTCAGGAGTCCAGCCTTCCCATGTCGCGTCATCTCATCGCGTATGCTTCAGAGGTGAACATAGATCCTCTACCCTGGGCTCTTCATGGAGGAGAAGAATATGAATTATTGTTTACCGTGTCTCCCAAAAAACAACACCGCCTCGAATTGGCAGCCAAACACCTACGGATTCCTACCACAGCCATTGGCGTCATTACCTCTCGTCGTTCGGGAGTTCAAATAGTTCATCAAGACGGCAAAACTCAAAAATTGGTATCCCAAAGTTATGTGCATTTTTCGGAGTAACGGAATGCTAGGAAGTTGTCCATGGTAACGATTGAGTCTGTCCGACAACAATTGACCAATGTTTTACATCTTCGCGAAACTCCTCACCGCACCGCCTTGGCATTTGCTCTCGGTGTGTTTATCGCCTTCGCGCCACATTATTTATTTCACACGGCCAGCGTCGTGTTCTGCGCCTGGGCCTTCCGGCTGAATTTTTTAGCGCTCTTTCTGGGGTCATTGATCAATAATCCCTGGACGCTTATCCCAATCTTAGCTGCCAGTCTCTATACCGGCATGCTGTTGGTAGGCGCATCCTCAACAACCTCGATTGAGTGGGATCAAATGAGGGTGGACAATATATTTGAGATGCTTTCCCCCTACCTCATTCCGTTTCTCGTTGGAGCCTGTGCCCTGGCGATTGTCGGATCGTTGATCGCCTACCCCATCATGCGATGGGCCATCATTCGATACCGGGGACTGAAGAATTTTTAGAAAAATTAAAAACATAGCACCCCAGCAAACCCTAATATTGAATACTTTATATGCCACGCATTTTCCAACAACCCGGCACACTCCAACAGACAAAACTTTGAGGTCAGGAAAGATTTTTAGCCATGCCCGTATCCCGACCACTCTCATCCCCGTTTGATGGCGTATCGCTCCTTGCCGACCCTATTCACGGCTATATTTCCATCACCGTTCCTTATCCTCAACCAGATTCTACTGAACAGACCGAAAAGGATCTGATTGATTCTCCCTGGGTCCAACGTCTTCGGTATATTCTCCAACTTCAGAGTGCGCATTGGGTCTATCCGGGCGCCGAACATACCCGCTTCCAACACTCCCTTGGGACCATGCATCTGGCAGGTCGATTTATGACACGTCTCTATTCGTCGCTTTGCCTAACCGTCTCCGAGGTACCATCGTGTCATTTCCTGGAAGAATTAATTCGTATAACGGCCTTGCTCCATGATATCGGACATGGCCCGTTCTGCCATTTTTTCGACCATCATTTCCTCCATCAATTTAACCTGACGCATGAAGTGCTCGGTCAACACATTATTCGTGACCATTTGGGACCAATGATCAAAAAGATCCGTCGGAGTCCGTCCGGGCCATTTGCCCCAGGAGAGCAATTGGATCCAGAACATATCGCTTTCCTTATTCTCAAGGATCCTCACAAATCGACAAAGCATCTGCCGCCATGGGTTATCGCCTTACAACCCCTTCTCGGCGGAATTTATACCCCGGACAATTGCGACTATGTCCTCAGGGATTCCTACATGTGCGGAGTAGCCATTGGGCCTGTGGATATTGAACGACTCCTTCATTACACCTTTTTTTCATCACAGGGACTCACAATCCATCAATCAGGACTTCCTGCGTTGCAAATGTTCTTACACGCGCGACTCTATCTCTACGCCAACGTCTACTACCATCGCACCACACGGGCAATCGACATTCATCTGCAGGAAATTTTTCAACCCACCATGGAGATCCTGTGCAAAAAAAGTCCTCTCCAATCCTTACCTCATTACCTACATTTAACCGATTGGCACGTCATTGAAACGGTTCGTTCATGGAAGCACGCTCGCTCCATGCATAAACGGCGATTGGGAATGGAGTGGAGTCAAATCATCGGAAGACATGTGAAATGGAAAACCGCATTCAGCACTCTGCTTCCCGTCATTCAGCCGGCATCATCATCCTTCCAACCTCAGGTCTTTCTGAGCCGCATGCGTCGATTGTTACCTACCAAATATCGTCGCCAAGATATTCGAATAGACTTTGCTCATAAGGACCCACGTCCCATTAATTTGCTCAACATGGGGAACTTTCAAATATTTGTCTGGAACCCCGCCAAAGGCACGGTCGAAACAGATAGCCTCCAGAAATATCTTCAGTATCTTCCAGCCCGGATGATTACCCTGCGAGTATTCAGCCAGGATCATTCTATCGATGAGATACTTGCCAAAGCCGCCGAGGACACACTACGCCGACACTGGCCAACTTTAATGCAACCGGTTTCAGTGCTATAACAGGGACAGTTGCCCCTCATATAGTTCCATTGACATGAGAAAATGGCGGGCCAGCTTAGCGAGAGCGACTGCCAAGATGGAGGGCGGAAATGTCTTTCACCAGTGTAAGTTGTAAACGAAATATTTTAACCGGATCGGGGAGATGGGGGAAAACCTGACCGGAATCCTGACACTCCAGGCAAGCCCCCAATAATTGTATTTGAAGATCTTGTAAGCTCTCAAGAAAAAAGGGATCCTCGGGCCAATGCTGAAATTGGATATCACGAATTTCCCCGTCTTGCACATGGACCACACCCACTGCCGTCCGTTTATTTCCTGGGAGGTACCCCCGCATTGGGAGCCCTTCCGTTATCGCAGGAGCCCAATTGGATTTGATCAGACGTTCTAACTTCTGAAGATGGACTTCTGTCTCAACCAGGTGCGAAATCGGGATTTCCTCTTCTTGGAACTCCTCGAGAGGCTCCAGGATTACAAGAACTTGTTCGTTTGGAACAGGAACCACCACGCTATCAAATGTCACATGGTGCCCTTCCCGCTCTACCCAATCAACCGGGAATCTGACGAGCCCGGTGACAAACGGATTCGGCCACATAGGTACGGATACCCCTTGATTACCTCGCATTGAAAATTTGCCTTCGGTCCGCCACCCCCAATCGGAAAAAATTGCCAGCACGTCCTGCTTATCATTAAGAGCACGGATAAATACGCGGCGGGGCTTTTGAAAATGTTCAACAAATAATGATTGAGCCCCTGAACCCACGTCTAGGCTCGTTCTAAATCCAACTGAATCTACATCCCCACCCGAATCGGTTCCTGAATTCTTCGTTTGCTCGAATATATTGGAAATCCGGTGAGGAGAAAAAAACAATGAAAAAGGAATTGACATGACCGGCACCGACTTCGCGGGATCAAATAACAAGTGCAAAACCCGATACAAGGGCTGCCCCATTTCAACAACACATCCCTCATCCCAAATCGTTTCCGCTAACCGATACGCTTCCCTTCGCTCATACGTCAATTTTTCCAATGATAGTAATACATCAGTGGGATACACCATAGATGAAGCATTAGTTTCAGAGAAAATCACCTGTCGCCCTTTCCTATCATATCCAGATTCCTCCCTGAAGTGCGACTGCCGGCCCTCCGAATTATGATCGACCATTGAACGACTCAATCCATCAAGAGAAGGATCAAACACACCAATGAGGTGAGTCACAAGGTCTTGCTCTAAACCAGGGATATCCGACTCTACTCCCTGAGCGTTGACTGAGCTCACGACCACACCAGTCTCTACGTCGACAATTTGCAAATCCACGGAAAGAGTGTCCTGCTGCAAGTAGATTCTCCCTTGAATGAGATACCGGACTCCTTTTAATTGTCCAGGACCAACGGGATTCTCAACTGAAGAAAATCCTCTTTGTTGAACCCATTGCTCCCGTAAGACCGAACCCAGTGCATCACGCGATACCACCTCGAATTGTGGCCATTGCGCCAAATCACTGACCAGCATTTCTTGAAGTCCCCGACCCAGCCAACTTAGATGGGAATGTCGGCTCATATTTTCCAGAGGAAGGATAGCCACACTATGCGGTCGATTGAGAACACGCTGGTGTAAAGAGGGAATGGGGGTTGAAGATGATGAAGGAGAAGAAACGGGAACCTCAGGTGGCCTCTGACATCCTGCCACAATCACAAGACAGGCCAATAGACACCAGAAATTTTTGGGAGCCCTAGTCAAGGACGGAATCGACAGGTTGCTTGAGGCGAAGCCGTTGCATGGTGGCTTGAGACCGAAGTGTGTGCCGAATAATCGCTTCGCGATCATCAGAAGAAATTTTGGTGAACTCCACCGCAATCTCAAATCCCTGTTCCTTGCCTTTTGATTTTGCATCAATCCTAACAATTTTCCCAACAGCCTGAATCGGAATGAATGGTCGCAAAATGAGGCGTAGAACGAGAAAAGAACCAAGGGGATAGGATTCTTCGGAAAAAAATTTCATTCCAGAACCGCACAGGCTCACTTTCGTAAATTCTGGAATGGCCCCCTTGAGATTTTTATCCTTTCCCAATGTCCGGAGTATGGATGTCAACATCCAGTCAATTCGCGTGACCATCTGTAATAGCAAAGGATCACGGATGGTCAGATCCTTTTCATCTACCATCGCCTTCACTAAATCCGGAGAGACCGCTAGCTCATCCCATTGCCACTGGCTAAATTCTGCCCCATCAAGATCAATCGTTTCATAAGAGAAGGCAAGAGGAATCTCAACCCACAGACATACAGGCACATCTACACGGCAATCTTGACGTCGATCCTCAGAAGCCACGAAATCCATAAGACACCTTTATAAGAGTAGCCATTTCATCACACACAATCCAGGCAAAAGCAATACTGAGGAATCCTAAGGCAAAGTTTTCATACTAGGGGTTCCTCTCAGCATGAAGGCTACGAATTTCGACAAGAATATCCCTGGCTTGTTCTGCAGCCCCAAGAATTTTCTCTAACTGTCGCTTTAGCTGATCATCTTCGCACCGACGTAGCGCTAACTGTGAAAACACTACAATAGGCAGCAATTTATTGGAGAGCGAATGTAATAATTTTCCGTTGTGTGCTGAATTTTCTGCCAAAACAGACAAAGAAGCGTTTACAGGTGATAGGAATGGTTCGGCCATCAAATCGTTCCTTCAAATGGAGGAGATAAATAACTAGCCGTGTCATCCTCCATAAAGGGGAATTTCTTTGTTGAGGGATGCAATCCAGCAATAACCATACCCGGACAGTCTATCCTCCTCTTCGGCTGTTTTATGAGAGAAATGTAGGAAAGAAGGAAACATGAAGAAAAAAAGATTAAGGTTATCTTGACTTTGTTCGTCAAAATGATAACAGGGAAAAATCGTCATGACAGACACAGACATTGGAATTGGGTTATCTGCGAAAATTTTAAGCTGAAGCGCACGGAAATCCCTCAAACATCCCCCTCCATTTTTAAATGGTCAAAAGATGTCGAACCGTGCCTGTCTGATGTCCAGCCCACTGCCGTTTTAAAA
This sequence comes from Nitrospirales bacterium, assembly GCA_021604105.1. Taxonomy (GTDB): domain Bacteria; phylum Nitrospirota; class Nitrospiria; order Nitrospirales; family UBA8639; genus Nitrospira_E. The sequence goes on from BQIW01000044.1 coordinate 12,142, forward strand.
TCCCTAACCTGCGGCGATATTCCTGGATATCATTCAGATGTTGGTTGATTGCCTCTTGGACTTCTTGAACCCTGGTAATGAGCCATCGGTCAGATTCCATTAGAACTTGGATCGAATGTAAAGAGAGGGATGGTTGTAGTCCCTGGGACAGTCGCTGATCATAGAGAGCAATTACCTGATCCCATTGACCATGTCGGGCTGCCTCCATGGCATCTTGGGTGAGCCGCTCTACTAGGCAATTGGTATCAGACATCAGGCACCCGTATTTATATCCCAACTGCCTGAGCCTTGGTACCTTGAACCGCCAAATCCAACCAGGCCTCACGGATAAGAGACAGACAACGGATAGGGCCTTCTAAGCGCCGGGGTTCATTTTTGAGATTGGCTTGAGTCAACTCAAATTGGATATATTCATACATTCGGCGCAGATCTTTTGCGATTCCCCCACCTTCCTCCATATTGAGGGAGGCGGATAATTCCCCAATCACTCGAAGGGCACGATCAAGAAACCGAGCCTTGTCCTGAAAATTCGAGGCCACCATCCCCTCTTGTGCTAATTTCATCGAAGAAATAGCTCCATCATATAAAATTACGACTACTTGAACGGAAGATGCTGTTTGAATTTGCGTATTTGCATAGGACTGAGCACCAACCATCATACATTCATCCTCTCTTTAGCCATTAATTGAAGGAAATCCGTTCTGTAGCAATGACAATTGACTTTGTAATCTGGCCAATAACCCATCCAAATTGGCAAATTTCAGGCGTTGCTGTTCCTCAAAACGGGCCAACGATTCTTCTTTAAATGAAATTTGTTTCGTAAAATCATTTACCTGTTTCGTTAATCTCTTTTGTCGAAGTGTGAGCGAGCCCGTGTCAATATCATCTAATCCATCAATTGCATTCACCACCAATTCCCCAATCCCATTGGTGCCCGTCGTGGCATTTTTGACAAACAGGTCACGAACGGCCGAAAAGTTGCTACTCAAGGCCGAATCTAAGGTCGCTTCATTTAGCTTAATCGTTCCATCGGCTGTTTGCGTTTCAAATCCAATTTGGGAAACCCCGGAATATTTCGTCAAACCGCTGATTGGGGAAAAGACAGATTCCCTGACTCGATCAAGGACCGATCGAGCTAAACTCTCTCCAACAAAAATTCCTCGCTCTTTTGTTTCGGTATTATAAAACGTGCGCTCATTCACGAATGTCACAATCTCATTGTACCCATTCACAAATTCTGAGATCGCTTCCTTGACCGCATCATTATCTTGATTCACCGAAATCGTAACCGGATTTGTGGCGTCCACAGCTTGAAGATTGAGGGTGAGCCCATCCACGACATCAGTAAGTGTATTGCTCGAGCGGTTGATCGTAAGGGACTCGGTTCCGGCCTCGACATCCGTCACCCCCAACACGACTTCGGAATCCTGCGCGGCTTGAAATGTATCGACTCCCGTCGCCACCGTATCTAGTATCGTATCATCAGTCACAATCGTGATGGCCTGATCGAGTCCGGTTTCATTCGATGACAACACGAGACGATATTCTGGCAAAGCTTCACTTCCCGTATTTAAGATCGAGGCACTTACCCCGGCGCCAAGATCATTAATTGCGGACCTTAAATCATCCAAGGTAGCCGTGGCATCTAAGTTCACCGTTTGAACCGAACCGGCACCCACTTGAAATTGAAATGTTCCCGATCCGCCGCTAACAATGTCCGAATCAGCTGCGGAAACCGCCGTGGAGGATGTTGAAATAATTTGATGTGCGGAAGCCAACTGATTAACCGTCACCTGATAGGTGCCTGGGGACGCGGAAGAAGACACTGCTGCCGACAATGGTGTCTGTGCGCTGGGAGAGGCCACGTTGACTTGAGTTTTATTGAAACTGACTCGATTGCGGAGATTGCTCGCCAAACCTTGGAAGCTGAGTAATTTACCTTCCAACAAACCCAATTCGGTTTGTTTTTTTTGGGCCTGAAGCTTTTTCTGGGTCAGCCCATCAATGGGAAGGCGTTCTGCCTGAACCAGCGCATCGACTACCGGTCCAAAATCAACGCCATTTCCAAGCCCACCAAAACTAATAGCCATCCGATATTCCTTTCGTCATTCTCTATACCATGACGAAATGCATAACGTTCTTCGATCGTATCAAGAGAACGCGATCTCTCAGAGGCAGGAACTCTGGGTTCATGAGCTGCAAACGAATTGAAACGTCCACTAAATATTTTCTTCTACAAACAAACCTGACTGTCCGGAAAATAAACGCGCAAGATCTACCACCTGTTCTGAAGGTATCTGTCGGATGAGGTCACCTGATTCTTTATCCACGACTCGAAAAATCACCTGATTAATATCCTTTTCCAAAGAGATCTCAATTCGGGGATCAACCTGCTTCACCCTTTCTTGAAGGCGAGCCACTGTTGCCTGGACCTGCTCCGCAGTCAATATTTCATTCACCGTTGAATCCTTGGAAAAGTCTGGCCCATAGACTGGCGGTTTGGTCTCTGATTTGCGCTGAATATCACCCGTGATGGATTTCTGTCCATCTCGCACGCGAATCTCATTTCCAACGGAGATATTTATAAAAGAGGCGCTGTCAGAAAGCGTTGAAATCATAATGGGTTAACCACAACTGTTTTTAAAGGAGAAACCGGGACTAAGTCCCGGTTTCTCCTTATGACTGATTACTGCAGCAAGGCGAGGGCTTGCTGAGGCAACGTATTTGCTTGGGCCAGTATTGACGTACCCGCCTGAACTAATATTTGGTTCCTTACGAACTTCGCTGACTCAAAGGCAATATCAGCATCACGAATCCGTGATTCAGCAGCGGTGATATTCTCACCGGCCACTTGCAGATTCCCAACGGCAGCATCAATCCTGTTTTGCAATGACCCGATATTCGCTCGAGCAGACGCCACGGCACTAATGGCGCTATCGATGTTAGACAATGCGTCCAATGCGTTGCTGGAAGTTGACACATTGGTCGAAGCGAGATTTAAGGTATTTGTGTTTAAGTCATTCAGAGACAAGGTAAGCGTATCATTCGCGGAACTCCGGAAACCGATTTGGATGCTCAACGAATCATTTCCGGTTCCACTTAACAGTTTTACCCCATTGAACTCGGTCACTGAGGAAATTCGATCGATTTCCGATCGGAGGGCAACAAATTCCTGATCAAGGAAAGACCGTTCATTCGAACCAAGGATTCCACTGGCTGATTGTTCGGCAAGCTCCCGAAGACGGCCTAACAGATTCCCAATGCCTTCGGCACCACCGTCTGCAATCTGCAACAAGCTTATACCGTCATTTGAGTTTCTGACGGCTTGATTAATACTGCGAATCTGGGCCCGTAAGGTTTCGGATATTCCTAAACCTGCGGCATCATCTGCAGCCCGGGTTATTCGCAAACCCGAAGAAAGACGGGCGACCGACCCTTCCAATTGGGAACTGGACACGCCCAAGTTCCGTTGAGCGTTGAGTGATGCAACATTGTTGTTAACGACAAGTGCCATACTTTCCTCCTTGATGGCTGTACCTCAAAGGATCCTTCCCTTGAGGGAGAATTAATTAGATGGGCCGACTGCCCTCCTCAAAAGTTGTGAAGTGAACTAATTTCCACCTCTGCCGTATGTATCGACCACCAAGAGGAAAACTTGAGGGTGGGATAACCAATCAATTGTGTCTCTACCAGAACCCCCCTTAAGAATCCAGGCAGTAACCAAACGGGGTAACCAGAGGGAACTTCATTCCATATCCCTCAGTGATAACTCGGTAGGAAGCTCCAGGGAATGGAATGATGCGAAAGCATGGCCTCACAGAGGAGGGGTAATATTTCGAGAAAGACAAGGAATCACTTCATACTCCAACATGTCTGCGATTCGAACCCCATCTTCGTTTTCTCGAGCATTCAGTAATTCTTTGATCCAGAACGTTAGGTCATGGATGACCTCAGGCTTTTTAAGCCCCATAGATTCATGAACCTGTAGCCACTCAAGGTAATCGGCTATTTGGCCGAACCATTGGTCTAGCTGGTGGTATTTTCCATCCCCTCGTCGGAAAGCATTAACAAACTTCTGTCCTTGATCGCGTAGCTGTGCTCCGAATTGTTGGCCTGTTTTTTCAGAATACTGCACGATGGTTTCCACATGTTTACTCACGGCCGCTATCGATCCAAACGAGCTCGCCAATTTGGCCAAGGTGGGAGGCACTAACTCCCGATCCGTCATCTTCCGATTCCCAACTATTAATTCCGTCACCAAACACCCCTTGGCCTGAGCGCGGTCACTCAAATTGGCCAGAACTTCCCCTAGCTGCACACGATCACCCACTTCCCAGGTTTCTTCATCCAATTGTACGTGCATACAGCCCCCCCCTTGGATCATGAGAAAACATTCCTTCCAACTGATTATAATTTTCCTCCCCTCGAGTGCGAAATACATGATACGCTCGAGCATGTTCCTCGGCCATTCCGCTAAGAGTCAAAGCCTCCAAGCTAAAGGTATCTCGGAAAAAAGCCATCGCTAAAGGACCAAAGGCCAATGACGGCCTGGCGATCTGTTGCATCGTGAGTGTATCCACTTTTAACTGGTTCTGGCGTGCCTTTAACTTGTTAACTGGAATAGGCCTTTGACGACACAGATCCAATACGGTATCGGCTTGAAGACACAACTGATCGAGCTGGGGAGCCAAACGACGCCATACCTGCTCGCAGTCTGAAAAATCCGGTGTAGGCGTTGGGGGAAAAGGGACCAGACTAGGAGTGCCGGTAAAGGATTGATACCAGTATTGCCGCCAATACTCCGCATACCAGGAGACGCGCGGCTCTTCCGTTCCCGCTCTTATCCTAAATGTCCCTAACTGATCTTCATTGACCCCACCTTCATATACTCGGATCTTGGACGAAAACGATGGAAAGGGCCGTTTACCTAAGAGATGTAAGCAGAGGTCGGCCACCTCTTGAGGAATGATCTGGTCTTTACAGGCATGGTGAGGACAGACCTTATCGAATCCGCATGGGCCACACATGATCTCGGGCTGAACCACCCAATGCCCTGATCCAAACGGCCCGGTTTCCCAAAAATTCACATGGCCCACCGAGAGGTTCAGGACCGGCGTATTCACTCCCACAGCCATGTGCATGGGCCCAGTGTCATTAGTCACCATCAACACACAATGTTCAAGCAAGGCAACCAGTTGTGGCACAGTGGTTTGGCCAACGGCTTCACATATGTCTCCCAATCCCCCCGCCTGCCGGTAACACCGTATGGCCTCCTGAACTTCCGACTCCTCTTTCTTGGTGCCAATCAATACAAATCCGACCGGATGTTTTTGGCTGAGACACGCCATCATTTGTCCAAAGTATTCCGGTCGCCAGGCTTTCATCGGATCACTGGCGCCGACTTGAATGCCAATCCACTCATCGGCAGTTCCTGCTTGTCTCACATAGATCCGTGCCCATTCTTTCATGTGCTGGGGCACAGATAAGCAAAGAGGATTAAACGAACCCGGACCGCTCCCACCAAGGGAAAAAAGATCCACGATATTGAACCGATTCAATTGCCGATACACATGGAAATCCACGAAATATTTCATCCAAGGATTTTTCACCACGAAACTCCCATCCGGGGTCGTAGTCATTCCTCGCTCATCTGCACACCCGAAATATTTCACCAGAAACGCACTGCGGCGATTAAAGGTCAGGTTCACGACACGATCGTACCCAACCTGGACTAACGGTTGAACCCACCCGGCAAGTTCCCGGTAAAGGGCGACCACATCCCGCCCTCGCACCCGGCTTTCATCCATCAGCAGCTGAAAGTCAAACATTAACACCTGTCGAATCCCAGGAATTAGGCTGGCGACATGGGCAAATTCTTTATCAACAATCAGATCAATGGCCACACCGGGCCATTCTTCCTCTAACCGTGAAAGAAGGGGGACCATCTGAATTAAATCACCCATCCGGGTAATATTAATAATGAGGATTTGTTTTTTCATCAAAAATTGGCAGTCGCGGAAAATTACCCCATCATAGGTTCAAAGAAAATCCCGCTTTTCCTGTCGGTACTCATCCATCATCAAAATTAGTAATTCCTCACGGCTTAATCGGGCTTCAGGCCCTTTATTCCGAATACTTTTCGCCACATCCACTAACTCCACCCGATCAGTGGGAGGAAACTGCTTCAGCATGGGGATCAATTCCGGCGTCTTCCCACTTCGCGCCACCAGGGATTCAGCATGACGGTCTCCCTGAAGGATAGATCCTAACCGGTCAGGACTCGCCATACCCACGGCGCCTAAGAATGTCTTCATCCGATGTCCGTACGTATGCGCCTCTAATACCCGCTTTCTGGATAATTCAGCCATGGCCACTCGCCTGACTGGTTCATGCAGATAGGTTTGGACGGTTGGGAGGAGCTGATCCGGATTGTTGATTACCGCCACCATTGATTCATCAAAGAGGGCCGGGAGCAAGGTGCGAGTATCAACCACTTGAAACGCCCCGCAACTGGCTAATTCGAATGTCCTGGGATTCACCCCATCTCCCTGCGGATCGAATCCATCTCCCGTATACGAATGCAAATTAATATTGACCGAGGTGGCATTAAAAATTTTCACACTGGTGGAGGTATCAATACGTGCGCCCCCTCTCTGAAGAACCGGCGCTAACGCCCCCGGGTTGTCCCATTCATTCCCCCACAATTTAAATGTCCACTCATGGCCTACCAGGGATGGGAGGATATGTCGCCGATTTCTATATCCTGCTCCTAAAAACGAGACGTCGGCACCAAACTCCTGTCGCTCTTCTTCCGTGAAGGTCATAGGGTGATGAATGGCCGGATCAGCAGCCAAGGGAAGATAGGAGACGTGTTTGGCACCGGCTTTTCTGAAAGCGTCCAAGCATGCCGCTTGTTGCATCACAAACCAAAAGTCATACCCCGTCACCATCTGCTGCCAATAGGTTAAATGCCGAAAATTTTCCACAAACCACATGGCCGTTAACACCTTCTTTCGACGCATTTGCTCTAAAACGGCCATGGTCAATGGCGCCTGGGACAAGGCAAACACAAGATCCGGGGGATCTTCTGCCACATGAGCAAGGCTTATCACCGCCAGCGTTTCACTCATTCGTTGCTGGACTGTGAGCCGCAACCGGGGATCACGGATCGTTTCCAAATTCTGATAACCCGCATAATGAGGACTATGATCCACCCAACTTACACGATGTCCAAGTCCCTCCAATGCATTGACCACATATCGGGCGATCGGCAACGACCCGCCATAAATAGGTCCGACCACCATGATGTGAAGCGCCCCGCTTAATTGTTGAGCGAGATGCTCACGAAGCTGCAGACGAAAGTGTTCATAGGTCTCACGATGAATCGTGGCCGCAGGTTCGTAACTCAGAATACGCACCCGCTTGGCTTCCTGTGTCACTTGGACAGCTATATCAGTCATGGAACCCGTCAGCCATATCACCCCTTCACCCCACCCTTCCAACGCCCGGACTGAAACACAATCCGCAAATTCCGAAAGGTCCGGCACAATGACCATTATGACCTGGTCACGGGGCAACATCTGACGCAAGGCTTGCACGTGGTAAATGAGCCCCACGCCAAGGAGGACAAGAGTTTCCTCGGCTTGACACTCTTTCACGCGTTCTTCAGCCCAGCGCTCCGCCTCGCGAATCGGATCATACGCACTATGGAGATATCGGGAGTTGACAAGCGCGGTGGGCATTCCAGATTTAGATGGTTGGATCGACAGGGTTCCTCCTTGTACCCGGAGGATCTGAGCGGCAAGAATCGGATCCTGGTCGCGAAGAATATCGATATTCTTTTTCAACACATCCATTTATCTGTTCCTGGTTGATTGCCCTGGAAACACCGCTCCCTGCCTTAAACCCCTACCGGGAGCATTCTCGACTACTTCGAGACTTCCATCCGAATACCTTGATTCGCCACCTGAGACAACGCCTCCCACGTATCTTTTCGCCGGAGGACAGCCTCGTCAGGGATGCCATCCCTGGTATAAAACGCCCCCCACTCATCTCTATTGCTGATCCAGAGATCCCACCCATCTGTTGTGGCATTCACCGGAGCTTCCCGCATTAAATTGACGGTTTCCATCACAGGCCAATAGGCAGAGAATGATCCAGCAGCGCTTACTTCACGGACATCCGGACTCTCCCGAAGTTTGGCTCCCGCGCATTGCCACACATAATGACCAATCCCATAAGGGCCCGTTTCATGGACTCTGGCCTGGGAGAAATACCAGCCGATCGCCCGCGCCCCACACATCGCTCCGAGATGCAATGGTCCCGTATCCGATCCGACCACCCACTGACACCGATTAAGAAGAGCCACAAGCTGGGGCAACGAGGTCCGGCCACACCCATTCACGACCCGATTGAGATATTTAGCGGGAAGACGATGCTCCAAGGCCAATGCCGCTTCCCGTTCTCCCGCACCCCCGACCAATAGCAGATAGCACTGAGGAATGTGCTCAGCGCATGCGGCAATCAGGTCTTGCCACACAGAAAGGGGAACTCGCCGGTCGGCATCTCCCGCACCAAGAACAATTCCGATAAGAGTAGAAGGCTCTCCATTCACCGGCAGTTCCAGCTCAAAGGGCAATGACACCTCCTGGGCCTGTAAGTAGGAAACATCCAATGGCGGAGAAACCTGACACAACCCGCAAAACGCATCCGCTAAATGCACCCGGTTGCTCCCTCGATCTCGAGCAATTTGACGTAAATATCCCGCCCATGCCGGAAGCGTCTGATTCAATGGTCCATACTCGCCAGGACCGACAACCAGACCACTCAATACATGGGCAGCAAGTATCCCGCGAGGATGGTTATTCAAATTATAGGCCAATGCATACGGGGGAAAGGCACAGTCAGCTAAATAGCGAGTGGCTCGGGCTAGTTGTTGATCACAATCCGTCATCCTGGTCGTGGCGAATTCATGCCATTGTTCCCCATTCCAAGGGAAAACCCTGTCCACACAAGGGAAAAGTTCTCCAAGCGCCACCAAGGGCGAAGGGCAAAGGAGATCAAGAGGTCGCTCAGGATAGGCGGTTTGCAGAGCAGTCAAAACAGGAAGAGATTGGACCAGATCACCAAGCCGAGCGAATTGTATTAAGAGGGCTCGGGACATAGGCTAACTTGACTAGGCAAAAAGTTCTTCTATTTAAGTTGCGAGGGCATGACGGTCAGGATGTGCCGACTGCAGGAGAACCTCTAAATCGTGTAATCCCTCATAATCGGGCTTTAAGAGGCTTAACATCTCAAATTGTTGCTTGGCCACATCGAGTCGACTCGCACGAAATTCCACCCCGGCCAGAGCAAAGCGCATATCGCAGTCTGCAGGATTTCGTTCGACATACCGCGCGAGCCGTTCCCCCAAGCCTTTCCATCGTTGCAGGGATGTGCCGGCCTGAATCAACCCATTTATGGCTTCGACATCATCCGGATGATCGACCAGCACCTGTTCAAAAATTTTCCAGGCTTCTTCCAAATCTCCCATCCCCATACACGCCATTCCCAAACCGATGCGGGTTTTTCGAGAATCTGCGCCACATTGAAGAGCGCGACGAAATGACAGGGCCGCCTCACCACATTGCTGGGATTGCATCAACAGAATTCCCTGCAACCAGTGACCCGACCCATTGCTGGGATCAGATTGAAGGAGCGCCTGGATTTGCTCAGTCGCCTCAGACAGATCCTTCCCGCTGAGCGCCAGTTTGGCGAGTCGTTCCCGTGCCGCTCGATCTTCTCCCATACTCAGTATCCGTTTCAAAAATGCCCGCTCCCCATCCAATAGCTGGAACGATTGGCAAAGCTTGGCTGCCCATCTAAGCACTGCGCCATCATCCGGCCAATCTCGATACTCGGAAAGGAGAGCCTGTAATTCACGGTCGTCCTGGCTATTCAAGCCCTCGCCTGCGGCATGCCGCTGACGTAATAGGAATTCCTGCACCCGTTGAACTCGTTGCCACTGCGTTATTTCCCTATCGCCCTGCAGTGCCTCGAGCGACGGTTGAAGCCTCCCGTCACGCAAGGAATACCGGTTGGCATAGCCTGCCGGAACCGTATGGAAATCCTCATCGACCACAATGGAGGAAGCCCACCGTTCCATGAGCACAATGCCATTGTGCCGTTCGGCCCCATGATCCTTCCTTCCGGGAGTTTGATGTTCCAAATGATAGAGCACACTTTCCGGTTGATAGATGACTTTCTTGCCCCGTTTGCCCACTTTGAGGCACAGGTCCACATCCTCGAACCCGTTCTGATAGATCTCGTCAAATTGCCCAACCGCATTAAATTCCTCAGGGCGAATGAGCATACAAGCCGCAGTGACAACCTGAAACTCTTGACGAATATTGGCCGCGCGCAGGTCTCCTGGAGCACCACGGAATATATGGTAGGGCGTCAAACAATGTTTTGCGAAAACCACGCCGGCATGTTGAATAGTGTTATTTGGATAGAGAAGCTTGCTCCCGACAATGGCAACATCCTGATGGCTCTCGACTTCATTCAATAAAGCCCGCAACCATCCTGGCTTCGGAATTGTATCGTTATTTAAAAAGACCAGAAAACGCCCCTTGGCAGAAGCGGCCCCTTGGTTGCAGGCTTTGGCAAACCCATAATTGGCCGGATTCGTGATGACCTGAATATCCCCACTTAAAGAAGACAGAAATGCTGAAGTCTCATCGGTGGATGCATTATCGACGACAATGACTTCATACGAACAGCCATCCGTGACCTCCGCCAAACGAGTCAAGCACTGCCGGGTCAATGCCACTTTATTCCAAACTGGAATAATGATTGAACAATCAAAGGAACACTTGGCATGGTTGATTGGAAAATAAGAGGGCTCTGGTGAACTCTGTAATTTCGACTGAGGCACCCTGTTTGAGGATGTTACGTCTCGGCCCAACCAGGCCTGTTCATACTGAGGAAGCACATGTTCCATAAGACGATGGTTCAATACCCAGGCTCGGAGATGATCACCTTCCCTTTCTAAGGCACCTAAATCATGAATTCGTTCGCGAATCGCCTTGATCCAGGCTTGTGGTTCGTGCGGCAACCGTATGATGGGAGCATGTTGATGGGGAAAAATATCCGTGCCAATAACCGGATAGCCCAATATTCCATACTGTAAAATTCTAATATCACTTTTGGCTTCATTGAATGGATTTGGCACCAATGGCGCCAATGCAAGATCAAGATTGAGACTCGCCAATTTTTTCGGATACTGAGCCACGTCTACCATGGAAAATGTTTCGCTGATCACACCTGGACTACTGGCCATGCGGGGTGCATCTCCGAGGAATACCCATTCAACCTCATCTTTCAGGGCCTCAATAATCGTTTCCAAAATCGCCGCATCACCCTTGTGCACCTTCGCTTGTCCTGCCCATCCAATCCGAGGACGGGAACCGGCTTGACGTTGGGGTTTGAAATCCGCCCACTCCTGACGTGTTAAACAATTAAGAAGAACCGTCGACTTTATTCCTCGTTGGTTCAAATCAGCGTGAATAGGTTCAGTAGAGACCGTCACACAATTCGCCAGGGCCATCAGACGAAACATTCCTTCAAGACGTTCAGGCGTGAAAAACTCATGATTCGGATTATCGACAGGGATCTTCCATAGCAAATCGTCACAGTCATAGACGATTCGGGTGCCTTGACTTCGGGCCTCCTTTAAAGTTTCTTCTGACAGCTTACAATTACGCTGAATGGCCCAAACCTGCGCGACACCCATAGGCGGCAGTGTGGCGTCACCTGAAAGAATATTAAGATCATTCACAATTGCGCCTTTTCCCCAAATCCCTTCACCAGCCAGGAGTGGTTGAAGGAGTCGAATACGACCACATATATAATCAGACCCAATCACCGAAACGCTTCGCCAGCCCTCCGGAGAAGTACCTCGTGGGCTATCAAGAATCACTTCCCAAGGACGTTCATCAGTCTGAACCCATCGGCGAGTGGGGCCCTCAGAACCTTCGAGTTGTTCTCGAGCATGGAGTTCCTTCACGAAGGGAGACGAACAATACAGCGATTTCACACCTGTTTGATAATTCTCCCAATTTTTAGTCGCAATGTCCTGAACATTTCTTCTCCGACATTCATCTTTGAATGACCGGTACTCAGCATGGGTCTCTTCTTCAATACCATCAGTGGCCTTAAATGTATGTGTGTCAATGTGGGCTGCTCTTCCGGCGGGAAGATGTACCCCCACCTGTTCATCCTCCATATAAGCATTCTGCAAACCCTGCAACTGGATTCTCAAACCATAATCCGCATCCTCCTCGCCGTACAATCCATAATCTTCAGACCAAAATCCCAAGACTTCGTGAGTTCGCTTTGGGATGAGTGTACATGCCCCATTTAAATTCCCAACTTTCGGCCGAATGGGCACTCCCCGCATCTCACGCATGGGATAACTCACTGGTTCAAAGCTATAAGCAATAGCGCCCAATTCCGGGATATGATCGATGACCCCAACCATCCTGGATAACCAGCCGGGCTTTTCAATAACAATGTCATTGTCCAACTTAAGGTAATAATCAGCATCAGGTTCCCTGCTCCAGGCCAAATTCGAAGCCTTCGCAATCCCTACATTCTCTGGCAACAAAATCAGATTCGTGATAAAACCTTGCTGATAAAGGGCTAGTAAATACTCTGGCGTACCATCTGTACTTCCGTTATCCACAACCGTGATAACATGGGGGAAACAGGTATGCTGAAAAAGCGCAGTGATTGCCTGTTTCGTAAATTCCAATCGATTAAAAGTCACCATGCAGATATTAACGAATTTCCCAGTCCTGATTTTGCCTTGAAACTGATAATTGTTTATGTTCTGAGCCTTGGGGGCAGGAAATTTATTCCGGTAAGCTTGTTGCACGTGTCGGGTTTCCCGATGAGCACGTTCTGGATTGGAATTAATGACACCCTCTGGGTTCTCATAATACAACCCAAGAAAGGTGGCTATGTGCTTCATAGGATACCGTTCAGCAATCCTGCACCAAAATTCATAATCGGTAGCCGACGGCAACGTCTCATCGAAATACCCAACTTCATCATGTACCGATTTCCTCCACATGGCCTGTGGACCCATGTGACACCCTGACAGCATGATATCTAGTGAAAATTCCGGACGAATGTGATAGCCACAACGAATATGATTGACGAACCGCTGATTTTCAAAATTCGTGACTAGCACATCTCCATAAACTAAAGCGACATTCCGATGAGCATCCAACTCTGACGCCAAGATCTCCAGGGCATCTACCCGGCGTCGATCATCAGTTGGAGCCAGGGTAATATACTGACCACGAGCCATCCGAATTCCACGATTACAGGCTGCAGCGGGGTTTTCCCTTCTACTGGTTCGTACATAAATGATATTAGAGAATCGAGCCTGAAATTCCGCAATAATCTTGTATTCTTCAGTTTGGGAACCCGTTTCCACGATAATGATTTCTATTTCCTTCGCAATCGTTTGTTCTTCCAAATCTACTAATGCTCCACGCATAAACCGTTCGGCATTATACGCGGCTACTATAACGGAGATTCGAGGAAGCACTGTTTGAGATTTCTGAAGAGTTGAATCCGAGACAGAAAGATCGGAATAAGCTTGTGCTGTCACAGATGCCTCCACAATTGGTCGAACAAAAGAAGAATGATGTGCAGACTCCTTGAGTAAATAGAAATCTGCAGGCTTGGGAATACACACCGTCTTCCCCTGATAGCCTAGGGTCCAGGGGTACCCCTGGATCAACGAAACATCTTTTCGATACACCAAGGCAAAGCCATTTCCAATTTTGTCATCTTTTTCCCGACTATCAACTAGAACAAGCCTCTCCCCAAAGAATTGGGAAAAGAATTCCTTCATGGTCCCTGATGAAAAGATATGGTAATGGCAGTGAAGAAATCGTCCAGCTTCCGGCTCAGTCTCTGCTGTGGCATTTAATACATAATCTTGCACAATATGCTTCCAGTCAGTCAGAGGTTTCCCTCTATCCCCTGGAGCAGCTTCCGGATGTGGGGCAATGAGATACAAAAATCCCCCCGGCTTAATGATTCGATACCATTCCCACAACGTTTCCAAAAAATTAGGACAGTGCTCAATTACGTGGGACGACAACACAAATCCTTCAGATTCGCTGGGAACCGGAATGGCATCAGCCTCAGCCAAGATATCTAATGGAGCTGCTTCCCCGACTAGTGCAATTTGCTCATGATGATAGATGGCATCTGGCAGTCCGACGGTCCTCGTCTCTAACCCAAACGGGTTATGGGCAGAGGGACCAATTTCTAAACCTTTCAACCCATCCAGCCAGCGATGTGCCATTTGACTTTCTGGAAAGATATGTTTCATAAGTACTTCCAATTCATCCCATTTTACGAGACACGAACACGCGCTCCGCTAAATTGAACGGGGGCTCTCTTCCCCTGATTCTCCATCTGTTCACGATACCAGCCTAAAGTTTTCTTCAACCCAGCCTGAAGAGTGATCTTTGGAGAAAATCCTAACTGGACTGTTGCCTTCTCCACGTCAAGTAGGCGAATAGGAATCATAGAAGGCTTGCTGGGATTGGTGATCACATTGGCATTCTGGTATTCATCAACTGCGAGAAGCGTCGTTAACACATCATGCACACGACACCCTTTTCCATAACCAATGTTTACCGGATCGAACTGATTTAACCTGGCCATCGCTAGCATCACGGCATCAATAAAGTCATCCACATATATTAAGTCTCTGACATCTTCACCTGTTCCCCAGACCTCGAGAGGATTTTGCCGTTCAACAACTTTGCGGAGAAGGGCCGCGGTCACATGGGAACGTTCAAAATCAAATTTGTCATATGGCCCATAAACATTAGATGGTCTCACGACTACCGTCTTCATCGAATCCTTGATTTTTTCAGAATAGATTCGACACAGGACCTCCCCATATCGTTTCATCCATCCCACACTGAAGTAGGCTTCATAGGGATCCCCGGCAAACATGTCCGCCTCGGATACCGGCCGATCCCCACTGGGTGGATAGGCCGCACTACTGCTAATAAAGAGAAACTTCTTTACCTTTGCCTGATAGGAAGCCTCCAACATCTGGGCGTTCATCACGACGTTCGGCGTCACATGAGCTAAAGGCTGGGTCGCCATGACCGCCGCACCTGAGGTATTCGCGGCACACATGAAGACATAATCCATGCCCTCTACGACCCGACGACACTCTTCCATGTTCGTCAAATCGGCTTTGACATATTCCAGATCCTGGTGCTCGAATTGCGGGCTACGTGTATGCAATGTCCCGCGTACATAGCTTCCCTCTTCCACCAAACGCTTAGCCATATTGGTTCCCAGAAATCCTCCCGCACCCGTCACTAATACTTTACTACCCTTAAACATGAGCGACTCCTTCATCCCGTTGGGACACAATCGGCTGTTTGACCGGCCACCAGATTCCCAAAGTTGGATCATTCCAAGGTAACGTAAATTGCCCTTCACGGTTATAATTGGTCGTTTGCTTATAGTGGAAAATGGCCTGCTCAGACAGCACTAGATGAGCATTTCCAAACTTGGGTGGGATCAACACTTGTTGACGTTTCTGATCTGAGAGCGTGAACGATTCCCACTGTTGATACTGTGGGGACATGGAATCGCAATTCACTACGACCAAATAAAATTTTCCCCACAAACATGACACCAGCTTCCAGGTCTCTTGGTCTCCATGAATGCCTCGCAACACATGCCTGCCAGACACGGAGATGTCATCCTGCATAAAAGGCATATCAATTCCAGCTTGCCGATACAGGTCCTCGTTAAACGTTTCAACATAGGTACCCCGAAAATCTTCAAAAATTGTCGGTGGAGTGACCAGTCTCACGCCTTCCAGACGGCAGAAAGAGACGGCTAAATTAGGAGGCGGCGAAATAGTTTTTCCGGTGAAGATATTCATCATGGTGCTCCAGGTACCAATCCCATGTGTGCTGTAACCCCTCTTGAAGACTGACTTGCGGTGCATACCCGAGAAGATGCTTTGCCAAAGAAATATCCATCACACGCCGGGGAAATCCGGTGGGTTTGTTGTGATCAAATCGGGCCCGGAACGGCACAACCGATTGAAGTGCTTCTACTAATTCTTTGATGGTATAGCCGATACCACTGCCTAAATTGACATAACGCCCACCCGTGCCATGGTACAAAGCAAGAATCACTCCATCAGCCACATCACCACTATAGGCAAAATCACGAATGGCGGTGCCATCTCCCCAAATCACTACCGGATCCTCTTTCGAAAATATCCGTCGCATGAGGGTGGGAATAACCATGGCATTGGCAGGATCGAAATTATCTCCAGGTCCATACACATTGCAGGGACGCACCACCGCATAGTGCTTCAGACCGTACTGTATTTGGTAGGCGCGAACTTGCAATTCGGCCATTCGTTTGGCCCATCCAGGGAACATATCCATTGGTGGCCCTTCATCCTCACCTTCCTGTTCCTTGAAAATTTCCGCACTCGGGTACGCGCCAATAGAGGAGGTATAAACCACCCGATCAACCTTATTCAGGCGACAGGCCTCCAACATATTGGTATTCATCATCAACAACGGGACGAAAAAACTTGCCGGCTTTGATTTCGTGACCTCAATGGAACCTTTGATTCCCGCCACATGAAAAACACAATCCATGTCTTTCACTATCCGTTGGCAAAATCCAAAATCGCACAAATCACCCTTCACATACTCCACCTTATCTTCAACCTGGATCTCATCAAGAGACACACTTCGAACGGAGGCCCCAGCCTCTATCAACCGACTTACAATTTTCCGTCCGATCAACCCACTTCCCCCCGTCACGACAATATTTTTTCCATAAAAGAACTGCATAATGGAATCGGCAATCATGTCCTGGCGTATTTGCTCAGCAATAGTTTGAAGCACGGACTCACTCCTTAGAGGTTGTAGGACCTTTATTCGAACACCACATACGACACTCGAGAGGCAAACGGAAATCGCTGAATTTTCAAATGATTCAATCCAAAGACTTCCATCAGGGCGAGGGTCTCTCCCGGGGAATCCGGATCATTCAATTCATCAAACCCCAGAATGGTGCCCTTGGTCATTCGAGGACGAAGGAGCTCAAGGCACTTGACCGTTGGTTCATACAAATCTAAATCAAAATAGGCCATAGCCACGATGGTTTCCGGGCATCTGGCCAGATATTGAGGCAACTCCTCCACCACATCCCCCACGCACAATTCATGTTTTTTAATATGGGTTAACGGATTAAGTGTTTCATGAAGACTGAGTAACTGTTGAAGAGTTTCTTCATAGTGAGGCGAGACGGCTAATTGTCCATTCACCATCATATTGGATTGCCCATCTTTTGCATGGATAGAAGGAAACCCGGAAAACGTATCAAATCCAACAATTTTCCGATGCCGGTTAAAGGGTTCATAGATCCCTCGCAATGCGGAAAACAAGGCAAGATTTTGCCCCCACCGTACTCCAAACTCCATAACGACTCCTTGAACAGCGATGATCTGACGATACAAGAAGTCCATGAATAACATGCGAGCCAAATGCTTGGATTCTAGAAATAGTCCAAGATTCGATAGCAATTGGTCAGGGGGAATCGGATTTTGATAGAGCAAATCCCCCATCTGCTGCCGAGCCGCTTGCTCACTTGGATTCGCATAAGATTTAATCTGTAATTTCTCCGCGTTCACCATCACATCTTCTCCTCTACTGGCTTCCAGATCACCATAGAATAGCCATCATGGTATAGTGAGCCAAAAGTTCGGATCGTTCCAACAATTTCCAGCCGGCCTTCGTGCTCAAAAGTCTTCAAGGTTCCGAGCAATCCTTGCAAATACTTTCTTTTCTCCAGGTATCTGGCTGCGACGTAATCAAACAAGACGTTCTGATCGTAGAGTTCATACAGCGTTTCCACATGAATGCAAACAGAAGGGCGTTGTCTAAGAAGATAATTCACAAAACCATGGTACTGACAGCCCAATTGCTCCATGGCGCCAACGGTAAACACTCCGCTCCGAGGATACAGGTCAAACGATTCATCAGGCTCCAACATGTTAAATTCCCGACCAACGACATTAAATCCATGCTCTGCTTTCAACAGCCGAAGGATCGCCTGAGAGGATTGCGACCAATCCAATCCATACAGGGGACGACCTGGAAACAAACAAGCCGCATCGACTAAATTATGTCCGGTTCCACAACCAAACTCGTAAATATGGTCAACGGCATGAAACCATTTCTTGAACATCCAGTAACGCAGAATTTCAACAACGTTGGTCTCAAACTGAGAGGAAACAGGCCGGACGTACTCACCCTTTAACCTGATGACTTCCTGAGGTCGAACAAATTTGGGGACCAATGCAGCCAAATCATACCCCGTGCGCTGAAAGTTACTTAAATTTTCTGCCCATCCATCTTCCCAACGCTGTTTCCGATGTGTCCCTGCGACTTCCAGATTCTGGTCGAGGGTTTTCAACACCCGAAGCACGACTCGGTCACGAGAAACCCCTTGCAACGTGTTGTAACGCAAATCGTACCGTCCAACCAATTCCTGACATTCCGGAAAGAGCGCTCCAGGAGCTTCCCCCAATATGGCCTCAAAATCTTCTTGATGAAGCGCCTCCTGGTGGTTATGAATCTGCTGGAGCGGAAGAGTGTCAAGCATAAATCTATTCAAAACCCATCAGGAAAAATCCTCAATCAATGCCGGTAGCGGCTTTTCAAATCCGTGAGCAATAACCCATGCCCAATAACGGATTCGACCTTCCAATAACTCAAAGCGGTCAGAGGAAGATTTAGCGGGGCGGAGACGTACTGGTTTCAAAAATTCCCCTGTGGCAATTTGTTCCGCTAATTCCTGCGGACTAGGCACGCAATTCATGGCATTTCTGAGAGCTTCGTCGAGAGTTCGATAGACCGAACGTCCCGAGTCATCAGCAACTTGTATGGACCGAGGTGGAATCTCTAGAAAGTGACCAGTACACTTTTCTTCCAGATACCGAGCATCCTCCTCTTTTAAATCGAAATCCATGCTTTTCGCGTTTTCCTTCATTCGTTCACTATTCGTGGTATTTGGAATCACCACGACCGGTAGATGCCCAGTCAACCACCGTAAAACAATTTGAGCTGGAGTTTTATCGTATTGATTCGCGATCGTCTGAAGAATACCAAACTGCCTACGATTCGCCACGATTCGTCCCCGATGAAGAGGACTATAGGCGACAATGCTGATGCCTTCTTGTTGCCCAAAAGGCAGGAATTCCCGTTCAATACTTCGATCGAACAAATTATATTCCACCTGAACGGAGGCTAAATGCTTTGGTGGTAGCTTCTGGTGTATTTCTTGAGTGTCGTTAAATGAAAAATTGCAGATTCCTACATATCGGACTAACCCCTCTCGTGCTATCTCTTCCAGGCCCATCAAGGTGTCCGAGAGGGGGATTTGGGGATTGGGCCAGTGGATTTGGAGAAGGTCAATCCGGTCTGTTTGCAGACGCCGAAGACTTCCTTCGACCGAACCTTTAATTCCTTTTGAAGATATATTCTCAGGAGAGACCTTGGTTGCCAACACCACAGCATGGCGAATCCCCTTTAAGGCTTTGCCAATGACCATTTCGGCCTCTCCCTCACCATAGACGGGTGCCGTATCAACAAAGTTTATTCCCATCTCAATTCCGGTTCGAATTGTGGATTCAAGTTGCCGATAGATTTCACGATTCTTCAGGGAATGATGAATCCCGGTTCCCTGCCCGACTGCAGAAATTTCTATGTCAGATTGCCCTAATTTTTTAAGAATCATTGGACTCGTCCAGGGTTACAGCTGGATACTCCAATCGTCTAAGTCATCCACCGAGACATTACTCGCGCGGCACACTCTGGTTGCATTTCTCACTCGGGCTAAGAGCAGATTTTTCATCTGATTTCTGATCCCATTTAATTGATGAGCTCTTTTCAACCACTGATCGTACAGTTTGGGTTCAGCCTTCATTCTCTCTTTGCACATCCAGATTTCGTAATTAATTTGGGCAAGTACAATAATGATCCTAACGTTCCGCCCTGACAATTTGATCTGATGTCGATCAGCCCATCCATCAATATCATGCTCCAGATCAGCGATTTCTGTTCTCACAGATGTCCGGATCGATTCATGGAAGGCCTCTTTCAATTGATCAACAGTTAAGCGATCGACCAGATCTCCCAACCCAGGTACAAATCGAGGACTTGAAGGTCCTCCTGTCTTCCGTTTCCGTTTTTTAGGCGCTAAGAAGGTTTTTCCGCTCATGGGCGAGTTCCCGATTCTGGGTATACCAGTAAATAGTTTGGCGAATGCCATCTCGGAGAGAGATTTTAGGATGGAATCCAATGGTGGCTTCTGCCCGTTCCATCGATAACAACCGGACAGGATCGCCTGCCGGCTTTGAGGGATCCCACTCAATTGCGGTGGAGACCCGGCTTTCAGCCACAATGATTTCAGCTAATTGTCTGATAGTAGTCGGAACGCCACTTCCCAAATTAAGAGGAAAGCAGGGCGGAGCATGCTCCATGGCCAACAACAGCCCGTCAACCACATCCTGGACAAAAATAAAATCCCGTATGGCGGATCCATCTCCCCAAATACGAACCGGAGACTCTCCATCCAACACCCTTCGAATAAGAGCCGGGATCACCTGTCCTGTAGCCGGGTTAAAATCATCAAATGGGCCGTACACATTGGAGGGCCTGACCACCCGCACAGCCTCCCAATTGTATTCGTGCAGGTAGGTTTCGGCTTCAAGTTCTCCGATCCTTTTCGCGATTCCGGCGTACCGGTCATTTTGCTTCGGAAGACCATTCCAGACGTTGTCCTCGACATGAAGCCCCGCCGGGGGATAGGCACAAATACTACTCACAAAAAGGTACCGCGACACTCCTCCTCGATAGGCGGCCTCTAACAAATTAGATTGATATCGAAGCATCGGCACAAAATAACTGGTTGCTCTTTTCACCCCGATGCCGACGGATCCTTTGATTCCAACCAAATTAAAAACATACTCTTGCCCTTCAACAGCCCGCTCACATGTGTCATAACAAGTCAGATCCCCTCTAAAAAACGCAATGGAAGAACCCAATAACGCTCTCGCATAACTTTCCTGTTCCAAGGAAACCACGGTCACCTGAGCCCCCAATTCCAACAAAGCTCGAACAAGGGGAATGCCGATCATTCCCGTGCCCCCGGAAACCAGGACCCGCTTTCCCGAATAAATGGAGGTACTCGTCTTCACCATAAACATCCTTGGCTAAATCGATAGAAAAATTTCAGACCGTAGTAGGTAACAGGGCCATCTGCCTAAACGTATTTTTCAAGCTTTCCTTTTCGAGGCCGCACTGCCCATAGGCCCAGGTCCGACTCGCTGAGCCAAACAGCATTTCATCTCCCAATGAAAGCCCGCGGAAAGGAATAGCATGTCCACGCTCACTCAACAGTCGCCCAACCAAACTTCCAATTCCTCCAGTTCGACCATGTTCTTCCACCGTCACAATGGCTTGGGCTTTTCCACACGCTTCCCAAAGCCTGGACTCGTTGCACGGATTCATTCGATATAAATCCACAATGGCAACTTCGATGCCTTCTTCCAGCAATTCCCTCGCCGCTTCTCGTACCCTTGCAAGCATGATCCCGTTGGTCACTATACAGAGAGATTCCCCATGTTGAATCGTCTCGAGCCCTAAACTGAAATCATGTTCGTTGGGAGCGTATACCGGTTCATATGGGTCCTTATCGATCCGGATATAAGCGGGCATGCCACTTTGATAGGCCTGCTCGACCAGGGCTTTGATGGCTACACCATCTGCAGGCAGATAAATCGTCATCCCTGATAGGGTTTGGAGAAGAGCACAATCATGTGTCGCATGATGAGTGGGTCCATCTACCCCATACGACAAGCCAGGCCCCATTCCGAGAAGGATAACCGGAACCTTTAAGGCACATACATCCAATTTCAACTGCTCATAACACCGCGTGGTGATATGTGAGGCAATCCCATAGACAAAGACCACATGACCGGAAAGTGCCAATCCTGCCGCCACGCTCATCATATTTTGCTCACTAATACCCACATTCAGAACTTGCCGAGGATATGATTCTTGAATATGGCTTAATCCCATGGCTCCCATGTCATTGGTTAGGACAATCGTTCGAGGATTTTTAGCTACAATCTGAAATACACTGTCAAAGACCGCATCACGAAAATCATAAGCCATGAGCCATCTCCATCGTGACCGCAGAACCCGAAGAGGAACTCGCATCCGTCAGTTGTCGAATGGCCTCTTGCACTTTCTCACCATTTGGAATCCGGTGGTGCCAATCAACTGAGCCCTCCATAAATGAGACTCCTTTTCCCTTCACCGTTTGAGCCACAATCATCAGAGGTTTAAGGGAAGTTCTTTGACCAATACTTTGTAATACCTTGCTTAACTCTTCTAATGAATGCCCATTGATATACACCACATCCCATCCAAAAGCCTCCCATTTGCTGACGAAGGGCTCCAGGGCCACATTGTTTTCGGTATAGCTGGTCGCACCTAAACCATTCCGATCAATAATTGCCACCAGATTATGGAGTTGGTGATGACTCGCAAACATAGCCGCTTCCCATACCGATCCCTCCTGACATTCTCCATCCCCCATTACCGTCACAACTTTCCAAGGACATGAATGAAGTTTGGCTCCCAAAGCCAATCCAGCACTCACGCCTAACCCATGCCCAAGGGATCCGGAAATACCCTCCACTCCCGGAATGTGGGTATCTGGGTGACCAGCCAATAGACTTCCCGGGGCGCAAAAATTGTCTAACTCCGTTTTTGAGAAAAATCCCAAATCTGCCAATATCGCATATAAGGTCAAACAGCCATGTCCCTTACTCAAAATAAATCGATCCCGGTCTTCCCATGTTGGATCATGAGGCCGAACATGAAGATGCCCCCCATAAAACAACGCCACACCAATTTCCACCCACGAAAATGCCGGGGGAACATGGCCTTTCCCGGCTTTTAACGCGGTCCTGAGAATATGGAGTCTCAGCTCTGCGGCTTTGTATTCAAGGGCCTGAACGTTCATGTCATACCACCAAACGCGAACCGAATTGCCATTCAACAAGGCTAAAAAGGGATAACGCAGGAATATGCTCAAAATCTCCGGATGTCACCAGGGCTTTAAACTCCGGGGGTGAAACCAGAATCACGTCTTGGTCTGGAACTTTGGGAGTTTGGGAAAGCACCTCGCAATCTTGAGCCAGGAATAAAAAATCTCTCGCACAGTACCGATTCATCATGATATGTCCGCTCCCTAACAAACGAAGAGTTCCGGCTCGATATCGCGTTTCTTCAAGTAGTTCCCGGGCCGCGGCCTCTTCGGGAGATTCACCGTCCTCAATACTCCCAGCAGGAAACTCAATGGTGTTCCTGCGCAACGCCTGTCGAAATTGACGCACCAGAATAATCTCTTCATTTTTGGTCTGGGCTAACACTAAGACACCATTTGAGCTTTCAATACGATAAAACGGTTGACGGTCCAAGTCAGAAAAGTCATCCCATGCTTCTTCATGGACCCGAAACCACAAACAACCGAATACCTCCTTGGTCATACCCATTTGTGGCGGAATGGAAGTTCGTGACGGCATGTGGTCCTGCCTCTCAGGATCGGTGCCCAACAAGAACTTTTTCCTTCGCCTTTTTAGGGGTCTTGAGAGAGGGAAGGCGTCTTCTTTCCATTTCCTTATGGACCCCTTCTCCCTCGGAAGGATATCCGCCGGATACCCTTCTATCAGGCCCATCGTAGTAAATTATGCTGCTTCCTGATTGTGAAAAAGAAAACGGCACACAAATATAGGGATGCATCGCTGAAAGAAAATGTGCCTGCTTGGAAATCGGAACATAAAACAACATAAACCCACTGCCTCCTGCCCCAGAAAGTTTTCCACCAATAGCTCCATTACCCAGGGCTTTTTGATAAATTTCATCAATTGTGGAATTGGAAATGTCGTGGGAAAGTGCCCGCTTAAGCATCCAACTTTCATGAAGCAATTTCCCGAACTCCTCCAACGAACTCGTTCCACTCAACATACCCAACCCCCTGTCCACCATTTCACGCATGGTTTTCAGTTCGGCAG
>BQIW01000045.1 GCA_021604105.1 Nitrospirales bacterium
TCAGATCTTGAATCACTCGATCGTAGCAGGCCGTCTCAGCCAGATTACGAAAATATTCCGGTTGTTTTTTGTGCACGGATGCTCGAAAAATCCAATAGGGAAAAGGTCAAGAATTCTTATGCCAGCAACAAACCCGCGACACGGCCCCAGCTACTACGGTAAGAATTTCGTCCCAGATCGGAACCGGAGATCGGTTTCAACAATGAATTCGGGAATCACAGCCCCAAGACCTTATTAAAGGTCAATCGAGTTCCTTGAATCCCGATTTCCACATGAGGAAGATAGCTGGTTTCCTCGATATCGATACCCGCTTGCGCTTCTTTGTATTTTGCAAGCGATTCCCGTACTGAAGGATAATGCTCTAGGGCATAGTCGATGGCCTGCGACAAGGGCAGGAAGTCAGAAGATGGGGATTGAGTATCATCCTCTATTTACGTTGTGAGCAATGCATCAATACCCAGGAAGGCCCAGCCGATCACCCATGGCTTCTTCATTCTGAATTCCTCCTTTGAAAAAATACGGATAGATAGATGAACCCAAACCTACTATGCTAGCATTCTAATCAAAATTCTCCCCGTGGAATGGCAGAGGAGCGACACCAATGTAGGATAGCCCGCCCCTCGCCCTCTTCACTGTCATGGCCACAGTTCCATCACTTCCCCCAAACTCGGAACGACCTGTTGCTATTCCATTTTGGCTGGCCTTTCGTTACTGGCTGCTTTTGGGTTTCATCAACTTTGGCGGACCGGCTGGACAAATTGCGTTGATGCACCGGGATCTGGTGGAGCGCCGCAGCTGGATTTCCGAGCCGCGATTTCTCCATGCCCTGAATTTTTGCATGCTGCTCCCCGGCCCGGAAGCGCAACAATTGGCCATCTATATTGGGTGGTTGCTCCATGGGACATGGGGAGGCATCGCAGCCGGAGTGTGCTTCGTTCTCCCTTCGGTTTTTGTTCTGCTCGCCCTATCGTATGTCTATGCCGCATACGGTTCAATCTCCATAGTCGCCGGCCTATTTGCAGGGTTAAAACCGGTAATTGTCGCCATTGTCCTGGAAGCCGGCCTTAAAATCGGTAAACGCGCTTTGATTCGTCCCCTCCACCTCTGGACAGCAGGGATCGCCTTTCTTGCCATCTTTATCTTTAATATTCCTTTTCCCCTCATTGTCGTGGTTGCCGGACTTGTGGGTTGGGGGGTCGCTCGGGCACGACCTGAGGCCTTCACCTCAACGGAAACAGATCCGGATAGGGATCACAATACAATTGGTATCGACCGGAAGGTGTCTCCAAAACTATCCGCCCCCTTCCATCAAACATCCCCGAAGCGGATTATTTTCGTCTTCCTTGGCCTATGGCTTATCCCCTTTCTTGTCCTCATTATGCCATCGTATCCCAGCAATTTCTTTTTACAAATCTATCTCTTTTTTACCCAAGCGGCCTTTGTCACCTTTGGAGGGGCCTATGCGGTATTGGCCTATGTCAGCCAATCCGCCATCGATACCTATGGATGGCTCACACATGGCCAAATGATGGATGGATTTGCACTGGCGGAATCAACCCCTGGTCCGTTAATCATGGTCCTTCAATTTATCGGGTTCATGGCGGGCTGGAACCATATCGGGAACTTCAGCCAGATTAACACCGCCGTCTTGGCTGCGGTGATAACCACTTACTCGACCTTCCTCCCCTGTTTTCTGTTTATCTTTTTAGGCGCACCGTATATCGAAGTCCTCAGGGGAAACCGAGGTCTTTCCGGAGCGTTATCGACCATTACCGCAGCCGTTGTGGGAGTGATCATGAACCTGGGCATCGTCCTGGGCCTTTCGGTATTCTGGCCGCATGGATTGGAGGATTCCTTCAATGGGATGGCGTTGGCCCTTTCGATCGTTGCATTTGTCGCACTGTATTGGTTGAGATTGAATATCCTTTGGGTTTTGCTCATCGGGGGCCTCCTTGGCCTCGCCCTAACATTCGGAGATTGATAATATTTCCTTAGCCCCAGAATCTTGGATTTCGAACCTGCTGAGAGAATTGGTTGTTTGCGACCAGAAAAGGAGAGACTTACATGCATTGTCTTCTACTTCGCCATGGCATTGCCGTTAACACCGAGGAATGGGAGAGCTCTGAACGCGAACGCCCTCTGACCAAAGAAGGGATTACCAAAACCAAACAGGTGGCGGCCGGACTCAAACGAATCGACATAAAGCCCTCACACCTTTTATGCAGCCCATTAATCCGTACGCAACAAACGGCTGAGATAACCAGGGAGGCTCTCCAAATCAAGGCAACCATTCAGCTTTGTCCTGAGTTGGTCTATGATCAATCCCCCATGCTGCTATTCGAGACTTTACAAACATTGCCAAAGGATGCCTTTGTCATGTGCGTCGGGCATGAACCTCATCTTGGCCAAACAGCCGCATTGATGATTTTTGGGAAAAACTGCTCCGGCCTTTCAGTCAAAAAGGCAGGAGGCTGTCTTATTTCTTTTGATGGAACCGTCGGAGTAGGGCGGGGAAATTTAGTATGGTGGATGGCCCCTGCGCAGCTCAGAGCGCTACCCTAAGGGCCTTGTGGACCACGATTCACCATGAGTCGAACTTGGGAATAAGAGAACAATACGCGTTCGATGTCATGGCTTTTCACTCGGTGCATTGATTAAATACGTACCCCTGGCTTATGAGACTGTGGGGCCCACTACCCCCATTTTCACCACCCCATTAACGAAGACGCCTTCTTCAAGCAGAAAAACCGGTGCATCGATTTTCCCTTCCAATGTCGCTGGGGCCAGCAGTTGTATCTTTTGTTGAGCAACGAAGTCCCCTCGTAAAGGACCCTGTGCGACAATGTCTTTTGCTTTAACCGTAGCTTCAAGTTTTCCATCTTTTCCCACCTGAATCAGATCGCTTCCATAAATCTCCCCTTCAACAAATCCATCGATTCGCGCCATCCCCTGGACTTTCAATACACCGTTCAATCGGCACTTCTGGCCTAAATACATTTGATATCCTTCCTCTTCAAGTCCAACCGTTGACACTTGCAATGCACCGATTTGATAGGATTCTGCCATAACGCCTCCTTGTGGTTAAAATAGGACGTTTCTGTTCGAAGGGAACCCAAAGAATCAATCCGTGGAACCGTTAGATTAAAAAGACGACGTAAAAGGTACCATCCCTAATATGAGGGACTGAGTAAATTTCATCCCGGCGACAAATTCTCTTAAACAAAAAGATACCTGCCGTAATGTGAAAAAATGATCAGTTCACAATGAGGGAAGGAGGAGAGTGCAGGGAGGAACTCGAGAAAGGCCTGGCAGATGATCGTTTATGGTATCGAGGGATATTCCTGAAACAATGATTTCTTCTTAAGAAAGACAAACAGGACGAGAAGCCATCAGGCGACCGATTGAGATTCAACCGTGGGTGCCACCAATTCAATAGAACAATGAAAAATTTTCTCAAAGAGTTTTTTCCTTCGTTCCGTGGTCCAAAGTTCCAATTCCGGGTCATAGCGAAACCATACATGGAGGCGCAGAGGATTTCCGGGTTCAAGAGAAATTTTCCTGACCACAGAAAAATGACTACGATCCAGACCATCGGCAATTCGTAGAATCGCACTGAGACATGGCACAACTTTTCTCTGATCGCGATGTAAGAGTCGAAATCCTTTATGCCTGATCGTAGGTTGGCCGCGTCGGTGATATCGGGCCACATTGGCGATAATGGCTACTTCTTCAGACGAAAACCCGGGAAGATCGGCATGGGTGATCAAATAATAGGTATGTTTGTGGTGTTTCTTCTCACTAATATGATGCCCGATATCGTGAAGGATGGCTGCATATTCCAACCACTCCCGTTCTTTGTCTCCAAGTTGATGCAACGATTGGGTCTGATCGAACAAACTTAATGCCAACTTGGCCACATGATGCGCATGGACTTTTGGATATTGATATCGTCTGGCCAATAATAAGACCTGTCGGCGACGGATATGCGGAATTTCCTGTTCCGCCCGCAACCCTGCCTGATGCTGTTGGATGAAATCGTAAATGACCCCTTCACGAATCGCTTTATCGCTGATGCGCGCTTGCTTGACCCCGATACGTTCCATAAGCATACGCAACACCAAGGCACCGGAATACAGGGTATCCACACGTCTGGGGTCCAGGCCGGGGATCTTCAATCGCGCCTGCGTATCTTTTGTTCGCAAAAGCCTCTCAACCTCTCTGACTTCATCTAACTCGATCGTGGCCATGTCGATTTGCGAAAGGGGCCTCCCGGTGCGGGCCAGATAAATGATTTCCGTGAGGTTTCCCGCCATCCCGGAAGTGGCCACAAGTTGATTAAATTGAAGGTTGCGGTTCTTAGAGGATAAGGATTTCTTCAAGGTTTGACCCACCAGGTTTTCCAGACGTTGGATCATTTTTTTATCAGAAGTAT
Organism: Nitrospirales bacterium; assembly: GCA_021604105.1. Classification (GTDB taxonomy): domain Bacteria; phylum Nitrospirota; class Nitrospiria; order Nitrospirales; family UBA8639; genus Nitrospira_E. Next base: position 4,433 of record BQIW01000045.1, read on the forward strand.
CCGCCTTGAGGAATTGATCCTTCAACCGAATCGCACCTAATTTGAGGCTTCTCACAAATTTCAAGCGCGTTGGCGTACAAGCCATTAATTCCACGGACCCACCCCCGATATCCACAATCATGGCGGGAAAATGGGAGAGGTCCATACTATTTCTTACACCTAAATAAATAAGGCGGGCCTCTTCCTCACCGGTGATGACCCGCACTCTAAGCCCCAGCTCTTTGCGAACGAGCTTTAAAAAATCCCCTCCATTTTTTGCCTCTCGGACCGCACTGGTGGCAATCGGCACTATAGGATCGAATCCCTTATTCTTTGCCAGCATGGAAAACCGTTTTAGGACGCTCAACCCACGGTCCATGGCCTCTGGAGACAGCCGCTGAGTTGTAAAGGTTCCATCCCCCAACCTGGCCATTTCCTTTATACGGTCGACAATCTTATAGGAAAACCCCTTTCCAATTTCGGCTAAAACCATGTGAATGGAATTGGTGCCAATATCGATAACCGCAAGTCGTTTCATAGGGCTAAATTCCTTCAAATGGGGCTCTACCCGTTCATGCCCACAAGGATTCCAAAAGCCAAACAGGCATCAAACTTTGCAAGGAGGAAATCTTCAGGAGGAGACAGGACTATCATCAATGATTTGAATACGATACCCCACACCCCAGACGGTTTCAATAGTGGGGCCTTGATCCCCCAATCGCTGCAATTTCCGCCGGAGTCGAACTATGTGAGAATCTACGGTCCGAACTTCGACAGATACCTGCGGTCCCCAGACGCGGTTCAAGAGATCCTGGCGATACAGAAATCTCCCCTCGCAATCAAGCAACTGTTCCAATAACCGAAATTCGAGGCGTGTCAGAAAGACCTCTTGCGCGCGAAAGACAACTCGAAAGGTTTGTGGATCAAGGACAAGATCCCTCATAACGATCACGTGACACTCTCGGATTATCTGGTCATTCCCTTATGAACACGTTCAAATCAGCCATAAAAATTTACATGTATGGTACCCGACCTGGCGGAGATGGTATCTGACACACATTTCCTACCCGTTATGGGAATGTTACAACCGGGTAAACCTCAGCCAATTTCATGGAGAGGGTTGGAAGCACTGGAGACATGCTTATAACGGGGGCCCGATACAGCACGACAGGAATGCCGCGGGAAGGAACCCATCTGCCGGAAATACCCCGCTGATTTTAAAAGGCGAGTTCGCGCGCAAGATGGTGAACGAGCAAACGGGTCCCAAATACGGCATCAACCTTTCCGGAAACCTTCGAAGGACGAAGGATTGCCGCACCTCCGGCCTCCTCAATTAATACCTGAGTAGCCAGGATATCCCACGGGTTCAAGGCCGGATCCACCATTGCGCCAAGGGCTCCACTGATCACGAGCCCATGACCAAAACAATCGGTATACCCTCGCACATACCCGGACATGCTTAACAGTTGATGGTAATCAGCCTCCCGTTCAACACTGGAAAACTGAGCAAAATCGCCCACCCCGATAATGGCCTCTTCAATGGACACATCTTCAGGAAGATGCAAGACTTTTCCTTGTCGGGTGGTCCCTTGTCCCCTGGCCGCGGCATAGGTGAGTCCGAGCATGGGAAGATGAATCACCCCGAGGACAGGAAAGGTTTCCCGAGTATCAACCAAAGCGATAAGGGTCCCGAATAACGGGATCCCATGGATAAAGGATCGTGTTCCATCAATAGGATCCACGACCCATTGCCATCTTGTCCCCGTTCCCTGAAACCCTTCTTCTTCACCGAGAATATCAAGAGGCCCGATGGCGGCCTTGGCAAGCAGGTGAGTGCGGATGAGCGCTTCCCCTTCCTGATCGGCTTGAGTCACCGGGGAACCATCACTTTTTTCTGTGATTCGAAGATCCTGCTTTTCAAAATAGGCTCGAATCGGAACAGCCGCAACGTGGGCCGCCTCAACAGCGGTTTGCAATAATTGAGTCAGTTGCTTACTGGACAAGTCTTCATACATCAATTTTTCTCCTGTGTAGTCTGTCCCTCCCTTCCCCTCCTGGTAGTATACTGAACTTCCGTTTTTGGTGACATAGGTTTTCTCGTATTCAGGAATACAAAATGTTTTTTACCAGTCCTATTCAGATTTAATCACCCCTCATGTGACAGAGCTTGCAGGAAGAGATACCCGTTTCCTTAGATCAAGTGCGCTCACCCCGTGATCACCGGGGCGCAAATGTGGCCCCATAGGCCCTGCAGGGGAAAACCCGACATTTATCATGTAAATATAGGTGATTACCCGAAAACTTCACACTTTCTTGGGATCCATTCAGGTAAAATGAGACCGATTTTTTCCTTTCTTTTTCAATGATTTTCTGAGAAAGTAGCGCGTATGTCTTGAATCTCAACCCAGTCCCGTGAAGATTTCTATCAAACGGACCACGGCACATTGAATATTGCAAGATGAGTTGTTATGCCATGGAAAATTCACCAAACGATTGAATACGAAATTAAGTTTCGGATTCCATCTGGTTTCCAAATCCCTACCGACATCGGGGAACCGATCCCGACCCGCGTATTCACATCCACCTATTTTGACAGCGAGCACCATCGACTCGGGCAATTGGGTCTGACACTCCGAAAACGAGTGGAGCATGCCCATGGGGTCTGGCAATTAAAGATACCCAGCGGTGACGTTCGACTGGAGTTGAACATTGATTCCGGCAGTCGGAGCATTCCCTGGGAATTTCAGGACTTATTAACGGCTTTTTTGAGAAAACAGGAGGCCATTCAACTCGGAAAACTCCGGACAAAGAGAAAAGGGGTACGCATTCGGGAAGACAGCCAGATCATCGCGGAAGTCGTCCAGGATTCCGTGGCCCTCATTAAAAACAAAAAAGTTGTGCATTCATTCCAGGAATTAGAGGTTGAATTACAGGAAGGCACAGCCGCTCAACTCAAGCCTATCCGCAGGATTTTGCTTCATGCCGGGGCAGAGGAGAAACCATTACAACCCAAGATTTTTCAGGCCCTGCAACTTCCCTATCCGCTTATCCCTGAGTTCAGTGGTCCTTCTGCGCCACCGACCGAACATATTCGGGAAAGGCTTCACTCTCAATTTTTTCAGATGTTGCAACATGATCCCGGGACCCGTTTGGGTCGGGATAGCGAAGCGCTCCATCGCATGCGAGTCGCGACCCGCCGCATGAGAGCCATCGTTCGAGCGGCACGGGGTTTTTTCACGCCGGAATGGACCGGGCATATCCGCCAGGAGCTGGGCTGGGTTGGTTCTTTGTTGGGCGAGGTCAGAGATTGGGATGTTCTGTTAATTTCATTGCGGCAAAATTTCCAGGACCTCTCCATACACGAGCAGCGTGCATTTCAATCAATTCTCAAGAAATTTGAAGATCAGAGGTCTATGGCCCGTGCCCAACTTCTGGAGGGATTACGGAGCGACCGGTATCTCCATCTCCTGACTCATTTTGAGGACTCATTAAGCCGTTTACCATTTCAGCCATCTCCACTGACGATTTCGGATTTAGCGAAAAAAGCCTTTCACAAAGTTCAAGATTTTGTAAATGCCTCAAATAGTTTATTCCCGAAAGCTGACCTGCATCGCACTCGAATACTCTTGAAACGGGCGCGATATGCGATTGAACTCGCCGAGCCCTTGTTCGGCAAGCGTGGCAAACGGTTTCTTGAGCAAGCGAAATACACGCAGGATCTTCTGGGACACCATCAAGATGCGGTGGTGGCTGAGCAACGGCTCCTCGCTATCAAACAACACTCCAGGGGAACCGGCATAGCCTATGTCACCGGACTGATGGTTGAACGGTTACGAAACCAGCAAGCCCAGGTGTATCAACAAATCTCGAAACAATGGAAAAAACTTCAAAAACAAGGGGGAAAACTTTAGCCACACCTCAATCCTCCTTGAACCGTTTACGTCGGCATAGACCGTTTTATTGGATAATGTGCCAGAATCATTTCAGACAGGTACAATACCCCTTCATCCCCTCACAGGCATAATAGGAGATCTGATCATGACTCATCAGACAAAACCGAAGGCACCCAACAAATCTGATGTCCTCGATAATCTTGAGGACCCCAAACTGTTCCTGAACCGGGAACTGAGTTGGCTGGAATTCAATAAACGGGTGCTGGAAGAGGCAGAAGATCCGAGCCACCCATTACTGGAACGAGTGAAATTCCTTTCGATTTTTTTTAATAATCTTGACGAGTTTTTCATGATCCGGATTTCTGGATTACGCGAACAATTATCCAGCGGGGTTCTGGAAGCCGCACTGGATGGTATGAGTCCCTCCGATCAATTGGGGCAAATCCGGGACACCCTTCTCCGGAGTTTTTCCCGCGTCACACAATGTTGGCAGGATGACCTGATGACGCGTCTGAGCCAGACAGATATTCGCCTTCTTTCCTACCAGGACATCAAACCCAAACAACGATCCCTACTCCGCCGATATTTTCGAAAAGAAGTTTTCCCCGCACTGACTCCTTTGGCCTTTGACCCCAGCCACCCTTTTCCCCATATCTCCAACCTTACGGTCAACCTGGCCGTCGTGGCCCACGATCCGGACCGTGGAGAATGTTTTGCACGCATTAAGGTTCCGTCGTTGTTCCCAAGATTGATCAGAATTCCAGACGAATCGCAGGTAGCAGACGATGAACAATTGGGATTAGCTACCGGAGCGGAGAGCACCAACTTTGTGTGGCTGGAGGATATCATCGCCGCCAATCTGGATTTATTGTTTCCGGGCCTGGAGATTCAGGCCTCCTATTATTTTCGCATAACCAGGGATGCCGATTTTGAAATTGAAGAAGATGAAGCTGGCGACCTGCTGGCGGCCATTGAGGAACAAATTGATTTACGCCAGTTCGGGTCGGTCGTGAGATTAGAATTGGACCGGCATATGCCGGATTCCATCAAAGATATCCTGGTCAGAAATCTGAACCTGGCCCCCTATCAGGTCTACACCTATGATTTCCGCCTCGGCCTTTCGAATCTCATTGAACTCACGGCCATTGAACGACCGGATCTGAAATTTTCACCACATTTCCCTAATACTCTGCACGACCCCACCTCAAAGGAATCATTATTTTCACTCATCAAACGGGAAGACATCTTCCTTCACCACCCATACGACAGCTTCTCACCCGTCGTGGATTTCATTCGACAAGCCGCTCTGGACCCGAATGTGTTAGCCATTAAGCAGACACTCTATCGAGTGGGCATCAACTCCCCTGTGGTAGATGCCCTCATGGAGGCCCGACAAAATGACAAGCAGGTTGCCGTACTCCTGGAACTCAAAGCCCGGTTCGATGAGGAAAACAATATTGAATGGGCGAGAAAATTAGAAGATGAAGGCGTCCATGTGGTGTATGGCGTCCTGGGCCTGAAAACACATGCCAAGGTCTCTATGGTCGTTCGTCGGGAATCAGATGGCATTCGTCGATATCTGCATCTCGGAACCGGCAATTACAACCCCATCACCAGCAAATTCTATACGGATTTCAGTTTATTTACCTGTCATCCGGTATTCGGCGAAGATGTCACTGATCTGTTCAATGCCTTGACCGGGTACTCCAAAAAGGATTCTTACACGAAACTCCTGATTGCGCCGGTCGGGATTCGAACGAATATTATCGAACGAATCAATCGGGAAATCTCCCGCCAACAACAACATGGAGACGGCTACCTGGCATTCAAGGTGAATTCGCTCGTCGACAAAGCCTCAATTCAGGCTTTGTATCGAGCCTCTCAGGCAGGGGTCAAGATTGAACTCATGGTGCGTGGAATGTGCGGGCTTCGCCCTGGGATTCCCGGGCTCAGCCAGACCATCACGGTCAGGTCTCTTGTCGGACGATTCCTTGAGCATTCCCGATGTTATTATTTTCGGAACGGAGGTCAGGATGAATTATTTCTGGGAAGCGCCGATCTCATGCCACGCAATATGGACCGGCGTGTTGAAATTTTGTTCCCGATTGAGAATCCCACACTCCGAACTTTCATTGTTGAGACCGTCTTAGGTCCCTACCTGAAAGACAATATGTCCACGCGACAACTTCAAGCCGATGGAACCTATACTCGCGTCAAGCCTTTGGAGAATGAAGCACCATTTCAAGCCCAGGATTGGTTTATTGCAAACTGGAAGGGGAAGCACACCAAGCCGCCTTCATTCTGAAGACGGTCAATGATTAGTCGTCTCTGGGTTAGCGATGCCAACACATCGCAGGATAGAATTAACTCGTGACGTCGCTAGGCACTAAAAACCAATTTTCAGAAAGGAACACGGTTTCCAACTCCCTCAGAGGACATTCCTCTTGATAATAAGCGGGCTCCCACTCCAGACCACAACTACGGCATCGCAATTGGATCGTACCGGACTTTTTCTGAGACGAAGCCTTAGGGGTACGGTCTCCCTCACCTTGCGATCTCACTCTGCTCATGACATTCCCTCCCTTTTCTTGGAACATCTCCATAAACCAGAGCCCGACAATCGGGCCGGCTCTTCACCCTAACCCGGGCCCTCAGAATAGCTAATAATTGTGAGCCTCAAGGTCAGCTTTCAGCCGGCACCTCAATCTCATTGGATCATCAGATTCTCTAGCCCATAATCACGGTGAACGCATCCTGAACCGTCTCGTTCTTCCGGGACTTCACCCAGAACCGTCCTACCGTCTCGCTATCCACTCCACAAAGATCACCTCGCCTCATACATGCGATGGTCTCTTGAATGCGCTCAGGTCTTCCCCAATCACTCCAATAGACCCCTGTCAAATCTATCATGTGTAGGTGCTGAGGGATCAGCGATAAGAGATCGCTGGAAAAATTTCTCGTGGGCATCGTTCGATAAAGATGCAGCAATCGTTGATGTTCACTTGAGGTTCCAATTCCGCCCGCATGTTCTTCAAGAGGCATCACCACTTCCGGAATACACTGACGACCGGCTTCCCATAAGGTTTGGACATTGGCAATCAATACCAGGGTATTCCATTGCCCTCCACTCAGGGCAATGTCCTCAAGCTGGTTCCCCTGTGGTTTTTCCACAAATCGTCGCACCTCCCGGACCTGCATCCCTCCCGGATGGGGGAGGCGATTACCTGGAATTACCCACCCATAGTCTTGCTCTCGCGATTGAGGAGGAACAGTCAACAACACCATACGATGTGGGTGTTGCTGGACCAAGGCCGCCGCGTCACGAACCACTTGGATCATCGGTTCAACGGGAAAAATGAAATGATCAGAGGGCCACAGAACGACCGTGGCCTGAGGATCATGCGCTCGAATATAGGAGAGCGGTAGAAAAACCCCAGGTCCGGTTCCTCGATTATCAGGTTGCCAAACCACCCGGCCAAGGGGTTCCTGGATCAATTGCGTCCGTACGTAGCCCCAGTGGGATTGATCCATGACCGTCACTACCTGGTGAGGAAGGCAAAGGGCTTTCGCCCGCCTCCACGTATGTTGGATCATCGATCGTTTTCCCATAAACGTACAATATTGCTTCGGTCGATACGCACCGAAACACTGTTCGGTATATTCCCGGAGGCGCTCTCCATGTCCACCAGCCAATACCAGAGACCACAGTGAACCAGAGCTTTGTGAACAGAGGGACATAGCCTGGCCTTGAGAATACCGTGAGGAACCTCCGCGAGTGTCAATCCATCTTTGCATACCATTCTCCTTCCGCATGCATTGGTGATCTGTTGATGATTATTCTTGCCCAGACTATACGTCTGAGAAATGACACCCCTATCACAGACAGGTAAATTTTTTGTGACAGAGACTAAGAGGCTGAAGCGGGAAAATACACCAAGAGAAAGGGACGACGGGAAAAGAGCAGGCAGGGAGAGGTATCCAGGAATTTTGGACAGAGTGTTCCGCGACAATTGATGGCAAAAGGACGGTCATGGATTATGCGTCACACCCGTGACCTGCCCCTAATATTTTGGCAGTTGGATTGGTAATTTTTCCGGACCTTGCGAAGTCTCTGTTGTCTAGCCCAGTTAGAGAGCGAGGTCTGTTCCTCGATCGGACCTTGTGAATTAAGTCGGCAGGGCGGTGCAAGCACGGGTTTTTTCAGCATCGCGACAAGTCATTCTACCAAGAGCCTTTTCCTTTGGTAGCATCTTCTCCTTTCCCCAATCAGCGAGATTACACCACAACATTCGCTGGAATTTTGGACGACAAAATTGGGAGCCGACTGCTTTCACCATTGTATACGTTCATGATGTCAGAGGCTCCAGGCCAATCATAACAATCGACTAAAATTTTGACCGGGCAAAACTCATCTTTTAAGAACAATTACCTAGCAGCAATAATTTTGTCACAATTGTGAAATTTTCTTAGGTTACCTATTTGTTAATTGTAGGTTAATCAGACAGGGAGTAGAATTAAAGATGAGTAAATGAAAATTATAAATAAGGAGGTGAATCGTGAGAAATTCAATCATTCTTGCGACAGGGGCGTTGTTAACATTCAGCATGGGGTGTGCCTCGCAATCTCTTTTTCCTTCCAATGGGAGTGAAGCTCTGAAATCAAAATCAGAGTTTGGTGTCTTAACGGCACAACCTGATGTGTTCCAAGGAAAAGCGATTAAACTGGCAGGGCGTATGATCGGCGTCGAAGACACCGCGGAAGGGTCCATTGTCAGGGCTGAATGGTTGCCGTATCCTAACAATGAATTTGAGGGGCCAACTGAAAAGAGCGGGTTGAATTCAGATCAATTCGCCCTGTTTTATCCTGGACAACTCGATTGGGAGGGGAGGTTACCGGGAAATAAATTTCTTGTTGTCGGGGTAATGGAAGGGACCACATCAATGGTTTCGGCAGTAGGCCAATCCCGAAAGGTACCTTACCTCCATGCCCGTTGCCTTCACGTGTGGAAAACGGGTGGTTCGGAAATTGAGCACCACCAACCGAATGTGGATTTAGGTTATCCGGTCATGAAAGAAATGTATTGTTCCGGCACATAAAGCCAAAATGTAAGGCGACCCTGCTGTGGTCCTTGTTTTTCAGGAATCGCAGGGTCGTCTTTTTCAATCATTTTTTCTCGTGTAAACGTCACAACGATTGAGGTGCAGCAGTGGAATGGAGAGTTTTGCTGCACGCTTGAACAACATTCCGCTCACAGGCCAGTTGATATTCCTGGGCAGCATTCACTACGTCTCCTGCCATCGATAGGGCTACCGCTTGATTGTAATGGACCAACCCACCATCTGCCCCCAGACGAATCGCGGTAGTAAAATCCTGAATGGCTAACTGAGTATCTCCTTCCCCTAACGCGAGAATTCCTCGGCTTTCATACGCCTGAGAAAGCGAACGATTGAGAAGGATAGCCTCATCCAGGTCCCTTCGTGCTTCATCCACAAGTCCGGTTTTCATATAGTCCACAGCTCGATTGAGATAGATTTCACTCTGATGATTATCAAGTTGTAAAGCTTTTGAATAATCACGAATGGCTTCTTGATACCTACCCAGTCGGCTAAATGCCAAACCTCGATGATTCAACGTTTGGGGTGAATCCGGGGCATGCTCCAAAACCTGTGAAAAATTTCGTAAGGCCCTTTCAGGAAACCCCGCTTGCAATAAGGCTACTCCAAGGTTATCGGCATATTGACGGTTTTGTGGAGCCAGTCGAACCGACTGTTCAAAATCCTTAATCGCTCTACCCCACTCTCCCCGTCTAGCATAGACATACCCCCGAGCATTTAAGATCTCGGACTGATGAGCATTCTCTCGAAGAGCCTTTGAAAATATTTCTTCCGCTTCGTTGAGCCTTCCCTCATTGAACAACTGTTCTCCTTGAACCAGAGCAGTGGAGACACCATTCACCGAATTCACGCTTGCACAACCAATGGGACCCACAAAAAGGACAACGACCAGGCACAATTGAATAGGAATAATCCACATTTTCATTCGAAGCCTCCAACGCATTTGGGAATTCCTCCAACTGGAATATATTGTGTGCCATAATTGTTACCCAAAAATGTCGACTATGTTACGTCCATGTTAAATTTACCCTTGATTAATTGATTCCAAACCATGATTAATCCCATCACATTTTATACGCTGGTCCCGATAATTCTATTTTTTGATTATGGACGGGCAACCATAAGACATGTCATACCTCGAATCTGCCCTTCTCCGAAAAACTCCTAACAGAATGATTTCGAAAGGTATCGAGGCCTGTTCGACCGTCAAAGAGAAATTGGGCATGGTTGGTCTATGGGTTATTCAGACCATTCCTGTTTTTCCGGCGAATGTTAAAATAGAGCGCCGCGTAAGCGCTTGAATGATCGACTTGTTGTTCGAAAGCATCGGCCATGTCTCCAGAAAAGATTTAAGCCATGTTGACGGGTTTTTCTCTTCAGGGAGTGTTGAATAATAAGGATGTTCAAGGGCAAATTTACGCAGAATAAGATTCCTCATCAAAGGCTTCGGGTCGGTTCAAAAAAGCATGCCCTGAGTCTTCCCGAAGGGTCAGTCCGGCAAGACCGCAGCCGTTTTTCCGCGCGGAGCGTAAGCTTCGTACGTGAGCACGGGAAAATGGCGAGAACGCCGCTGGCGGCTTTTTTCAACAGACCCCTTCACCATTCACAGACCCAACCCTTCCTCACCACAAACTTGGAACGGCGGGTTGTCAACGCAAAAAATAAAAGGACAAACAGGGTATGGAGTTAGGTAAATATGTAGAGTTGCAAATTAGGGGAAAAAGTATAAGATAAAAGAACCTTTTCAAACCTAAGCGAAATGCACTGTAATGAGTCCATTTTGGCAACGTAAAGGAGGGGTCAGCTCATGAGGATCAGGCCTGGAGACTTCGTTGTTTTCAGCAAGAGCAAAACTTCTTCCCATCCAAGTCCGCGGGCCAAAGCCATCCAGCCTACCCAACACGGGGAATTCTACTCCTACATCATTGAAAAGTTTTGGAAGGTGGTGCAGGTAATCGATGATGGAACTATCGAAGTAGAAACTCGACGTGGAAAACGACACCGTTTGGATAAGAATACGCCAATGATGCGCAGGGCCGGCCTTATGCATCAATTAATTTACCGGGATCGATTTTTTTAAAATCAAATGGGAAAAGCTTCCATACGAGAGCTTTTTTGCGCGATCCGTCATGATCCCATGTACCCTGCTCCTCACTTCCCAATCATTCATCGAATCAATGAGCCTCCCTCCTCAATAGGGTTGGCGGGATTGCTTTACGGAAGATTGGGAGCATTTCTGCTGAATCCGACAAATAAGAGAAATGTATGAAATGTTACCCGTGGTACGCCGCTTGTGCCTGCAGGTAAGAGCGATTCCATGGAACATTCCCTGACCAGCCATCAGAAGGAACGGGAATTCTTTTTTTTGGTGTACCTTGACAGTCTTGGTGTTTGGTGTGTCCTACTGACTCTTGTCGTGCACGGCTGTGCACACCTTCCGAGCTTTCCAATTCCAGAAGTGCCAATCATCAAAACTGCCGAGGATTATGATGCAGTCGGGAATCATCCGATGCAGTTTCACAACCAACCGGTTCAACTTGCCGGACGTATTGTACGTGCCGAAACCACCACAAGGGGTGTGACGGTTAAGGCCGAGTGGTTACCCTTTCCTGAGAACACCTATTCAGGACCTGAGACACGGTCGACTCCAGCACCCCAACCCCATCGTCCCTTCTATATGCATTTTTCCGGAACTATTGACGACGACGGAAAGTGGCAAGGCAATGAATTCCTCCTGATTGGCCACATGGCAGGTCTGGAAGACATGGTAACGCTTCAAGGACAAACGAAAGCCGTTCCCTCTTTCAACGTCCAATGCCTCCATATTTGGAAAACGGCAGGCACGGATCTTTACGAATTTATCGGGATGGCTCCCCTTAATATGCGATACCCCCCACCTTTAGAGGAAACCTATTGTGTTGACCAACCCATTTCTAAAAATTAGCGGGGTTGGTCCTGTTCCGTATTCAGTTGCCAGACACCCTACCCGCCGTGCGTGCGAATAGCTATCCCCTTTTAATCAGACCTGTGCCTCTGCACCCGTCATCCTACCTGAACGCTCCAAGAGCGCCTCACGATACATTCTGTCAGGAATGACAAGAACAGTTCTATTTGTCTGAGGAGGACAGAGCAGATGAAAAGCCAGGGAGAAACGTTCCTGACATGATGACTAACTAGATGGGGACATATGGCGGATGATTTTTCCTTCCACCATATATACAACCAATTCCGCCACATTCGTTGCATGATCGGCAATCCGTTCAAGGTATTTCGAGATAAATGACAGCCGGATCGCACGCGAAATGGTTTGAGGATTTTCTATCATAAAAGACAATAGTTCACGAAAAATTTGTTCATTCAGTTCATCGACAAAATCATCCTCGTTGAGGACCTGTCTGGCAAGAACCGAATCCCCCCGCACAAACGCATCTAGGGATTCTCCCACCATTTTGATAGCACGCTCGGCCATCCGGGGAATATCGATATACGGTTTCAATTGGGGTTCGGCATGCAACTCGAGGGCACGCTCACAAATATTTTCGGCCAAATCGCTCATGCGCTCTAATTCAGTGGAAATTTTCATGGCGGTCGTGACAAACCGAAGGTCTTTCGCCGCCGGTTGGTGAAGCGCCAACAATTCGAGACAGAGTTCGTCGATGACCACATCCATCGTATTCACCTGATGATCATTCTGAATGACCTGAATGGCTATGTCATCATCACGATCCACAAGTGCGGTAAGCGCTTGACGAATTTGCCCTTCAACGAGGGCTCCCATGCGCAAAATTCTCTGCCTGAGGTCCGCCAACGAATCATCAAAATGTCGCTTCATCGTGATCCTTTATTCTGGTCTACCGGAAATCAGCCGAACCGCCCTGTCACATAATCTTCCGTTCGGGGATCGCCCGGATTGGTGAAAATTTTCTTGGTGTCATCGAATTCGATTAATTCCCCTAACAAGAAAAATCCCGTCAAATCAGAGACTCGGGCAGCCTGTTGCATGTTATGTGTCACGATGACAACCGTGAGCCGCTCTTTCAACGTATGAAGAAGCTCTTCGATCCTCCCGGTAGAGATAGGATCCAGTGCGGAACAGGGTTCATCCATCAACAATACTTCCGGATTCACCGCAAGTGCCCTGGCAATACAGAGTCGTTGTTGTTGACCTCCCGACAAGCCCAAGGCGTTGGCATGCAGCCGATCTTTGACCTCATCCCACAGGCCTGCTCCCTGAAGACTTGTTTCCACGATTTCGTCAAGGATGGCACGTTTGCGGATCTTCTGCAATTGCGGACCATAGGCCACGTTCTGCCAGACGGTTTTCGGAAACGGATTCACTTTCTGAAAGACCATACCAACCCGAGTTCGAAGATCGGTCGCATCGACCTCAGGCCGATAAATATTTTCCTCATCCAGGAGAATAGTTCCTTCGACCCTGGCACCATCAACCAGATCGTTGAGACGATTGAGGCAGCGTAAGAGGGTGGATTTTCCACAACCCGAAGGCCCGATAAATGCCGTCACTTTATGAGCGGGAACGGTCATATTCACACATTTGAGAGCCTGAACATTTCCATAGTAAAAGTTCATATCTTGAATGACGATTTTCGCAGGTCCATCCGTTGATGAATGTTGAGCCGTTTCGGATTCGACAAATGTCTTTTTCATGGGATCCGTCTGCATGGTTTCAACCACCAGCCTCTGAGATTGTGCCTCGGATGTCTTGACCACAGACATAGATGGTTTCAAAAATTTCTGTTCGATTTCCATAATTGTACCTCATTTAGACCGAAGCACCAGCATACCGCTTTCGCATTCGTGTACGGAGGGCAATCGCCGTCATGTTCAAAAGAAGGACGACCAGAACCAGGACAAGGGTCGTGACGTAGACCATGGGTTTTGCCGCTTCCACATTAGGGGATTGAAATCCTACATCATAGATATGAAATCCCAAATGCATAAATTTTCGGTCAAGATGCAGAAAAGGAAACTGACCATCAACCGGCAGGGCCGGAGCAAGTTTGACTACGCCGGTCAACATCAGTGGCGCCACCTCCCCCGTAGCCCGGGATACCGCGAGAATCAACCCGGTTAATATTCCCGGCATAGCGCAAGGCAGCACAACCCGCATGAGCGATTCAAATTTTGTGGCGCCCAACCCCAACGATCCTTCACGATATTCTCTGGGAACGGCCGACAAGCCTTCCTCCGTCGCCACAATGACCACCGGGACGGTCATGAGGGCCAACGTGAGCGAAGCCCATAACATTCCCCCTGTCCCAAAGGTCGGATTCGGCAATGAGGCGGAAAAAAGTAATTGATCAATCGTCCCTCCCACTGCATACACAAAAAACCCCAGGCCGAACACACCAAAGACAATTGACGGAACCCCTGCAAGATTATTCACCGCAATCCGGATCATTCGAGTCAGCAGGCCCTGCCTGGCATATTCCTTTAAATACACGGCAGCCAGGACCCCAAACGGCACCACCACCACACTCATCACCAAGACCATCATGACCGTACCAAAAATTGCGGGAAAGATCCCACCTTCGGTATTCGCTTCCCGTGGCTCTTCGGTTAAGACGTTCCAGAAGTTTTCCACATACATCAACATTTTGTCCGGCACAGTCATGGCATTCGGACGCCACGCTTTAACAAGGCCGCCAACCGGAAATGTTTTTTCCTCGCCGGTGACATCTACGAGGGTGACACGATACCGGTTCAGTCGCTCATACAACCCCACCAAGCGTTCGATCTGCTCCTGATAGGCCGCTTCCCGTTGTTGAATCTCCCGTTCAAGAATGTCGGCTGAATCCTGAGGTATTTCCCCTTTTGATTCCAAAACCTTCAGATTCAGGCGAGCGCGTTCCATGTCAGCGTTTATAGCGCCAATCACATCGTGTTCAATATGATGAATCTCCCGGTGAATGGACTCGGTTTGCTCAAGAAAGGGATACCAGTCGCTCCATGCGATGTCCCGGCCCTCAGCCAGAGGTGTGTCCCCATCCCATACTGCCGTGACCCAGCCATAAAAATTTCCCCATTCCCGTCGTTCAAATGCAATCACGTCCTTGGGCCAGGACCGTTGGGCTATGTCGGTTTCATCAACCCACCGGAAATCCAGTCCGTACACATCCCGGTTGCCCACCTTCAGTTGAATGCGAGACTGCCCATCGGGAAAATCTGCGCTGATGGTTTCTGGAATACGCTGGGTATCCACGATTTCCCCGAGCACCCGGGTGTCATCCTTGAGCGTCAACTGCACAAGATCCTTCGGCCAAAAATACCCCATGCCATTAATAAAAATAAGCGCCAGGAGGCCGCCGATCAGGAGCAGAGAACACGCTAAGGCACCCCCTGCCAACCAGATAAATAATGTGCCGGATGCAAAAAACCGTTGAAAAAATTTCATGGCCGTTCGACTTAAAACTGAGAATATTTTTGGCGGAGCCGTTGCCGGACGATTTCGGCAATCGTATTAATCGTAAACGTGAAGCCAAACAAAATCAGACCGGACAGGAACAACACACGATACAGGGTCCCGCCATGAGGAGCTTCTGGCATTTCCACTGCAATGTTGGCCGAGAGCGTACGAAATCCATTGAACATACTCCAATCCATGATCGGGGTATTTCCGGTGGCCATCAGCACAATCATCGTTTCGCCTATCGCACGCCCAAATCCGATCATCAATGCCGAGAAGATTCCCGGACTGGCCGAAATGAGGACCAACCGGGTCAAGGTCTGCCAACGCGTCGCCCCCAGAGCCAGGGATCCGGCGACAAGTTGCCGGGGAACATTGGCAATGGCATCTTCAGCAATACTGAATATAATCGGAATCACCGCAAACCCCATGGCAAAGCTAATGACAATGGCATTACGTTGATCATAGGTTAACCCTAAATTCTGCGCCAACCACTGTTTGAAATTTCCTCCGAACAACCAGCCTTCAATCGCATGATTGGCCAGCAAACAGCCACCCACGGTGAGAACAATGGCGATCATCATGACCAATAAATCAAATCCATACACATCCAGGCGTCTCACCCGAATGGGGAGAAATTGCCAGGCGAGACAACACGCCGCGATCACCAGAGGCAGGAATCCCACGATGGCGACCACCGCGGGAAAAATTTTCTCCAAAAGAGGAGCAAACCAAAGGCCCGCGAGAAAACCCAATACGACCGACGGCAGGGCCGCCATCAATTCCAATGAGGGCTTCACAACCGCCCTGAGGTGAGGATGCATGAACATCGCGGTATAAATGGCTCCCATGACCGCAAGAGGTATGGCCAACACCATGGCATACAACGTCCCCTTTAACGTCCCAAACATGAGTGGGATGAGACCCAATTTCGGCTCAAACTCATCCGATCCGCTGGAGGATTGCCAAATCATCTCCGGACGGTCATAGCCTTCATAGGTTACTGGAAAAAATAAGGATTGAAAGGTCACCTCCGGATGAGGATTATCAATAGCATAGGTCTGGAGCGTGCCATCTTCCTCCAACCACACCATGCCATCGGCTTTAGGAGCATAGCGTAGCGATTCGATGGCCTTGCCCGTCCCAGGAATTTCTAAAATCGTTTCTCCTGTCGTGGAGTGATGCAGCAACACGGTTCCCTCTTCGTCTGCCGTGAGAAACCCCTTATCCCGTTGGGACACGGATAGACTAGTCACCGCACGGGCATGAGAGGTGAACGTATGGACTTTTCTCAGGATTTTCCCGGACGGCCCGGACTGATCAGCTGAGAACCCCCACGTACTCACGCTACCGGACCTAGTGCCGGCCACCAGCGTTCGTTCGCCTAACACATATGAGAGAGCAGTCACGCTATCCCCCGTCGCACCAACAGGAACGGATTGAGGCATGGCATCAAATCCCTGCCGTCCCCATTCCCATACCAGGAGATGGCCATCGTTCGTCCCGGCCACCAATCGTTTTCCCGCACTATCCAAGGCCAAAGTCCTCAAAAGAGCCTTCGGTGGAAGAACCAGTCCATTGCTGGTAACAACGACTTCATCAGAAAAAGAAAATTCCCCCGGTTCTTCAATCCTGGTCACCCAAAGCTCCCCGCTTCCGGTGAGGGCTACAATGGTTTGAAATTCATCCCGTCGAGTGACATGCGCATGGAGGATAATCCGTGTTCCGTCAGGAACCACCCGCACCGGATCGTTGACATTCACACTCGGGAGAATGGTTCGCCGGTTCCCTTGGAAATCCGAGCGATACAATATCTTGACCGGATAGACGAGTCCCTGATCGGTCCCGACGCTAAGGGTATGGCCTTTTAACCCGACACGCACCACAGAGGTCGGCTCACCTTCGATTGCCAACTCCCCTCCCGCCTCAGGCATGGGCGTGTCATTCGGTAGGGAAAAAAACTTGAGTTGCTTCCCTTCCAAAATAAACGGCACTTCCCGATATTCATCTATACCCACCATCATGTGAGTCCCTTCGGACACTTGAGTCCCGGGAAGTGACATGGGCAGAGTCAGTTCAGGAGAGACAGTCGCGGGTTGAAACAGAGGCATCACTTCCCACACCAGATACACAAAAATTCCAAGGATACTGAAAATCGTCGCAAAGCCTCCCGCTCCAACGATATACTTGGCCGCAGAGTCAAAAAAGTGACGAATCCGCCTTCGAGTACCGGTACGGGAAACGCCGGCCCGCAATTGTCTGTTAGATTCCAAAGAGGAGGAGGAAGATACGGATGGCATTATACGTGGTCGTCGGGAAGGAGAAATGAGAAAACGAGCTGCTAATGATATCAGAACACCCAACCGCTCTCCAAAAGATTTCTCTGGGAGGCGGTTAGAATGTTCCTTAAGGTATTCCTATTTGAAATGCTTCGACTGTTTCCCAATGATCTTTTCCGAGATCGGGAAATAGCCATCTTTAATGACGACCTTCTGTCCTTCACTGCTATACACATATTTCAAAAACTCTCGAACAATCGGCGACAACGGTTGATTGGGAGCTTTGTTCACGTACACAAACAGATACCGTGCCAAAGGGTACTTCCCGCTGGTGGAATGTTCATAGGTTGGCTCCACAAAAGGTTCCCCTGCCTTCATGGAAAGAGGAAGCGCATGGACACTGGAGGTACGATATCCGATACCGCTATATCCGATCCCTGCCTGATCTTCAGTCACCCCTTGCACGACAGAGGCCGAACCGGGCTGTTCCTTTACTTCATCTTTAAAATCACCATTTTCCAGCACCGCTTCTTTGAAAAACCCGTAGGTCCCTGACGCCGAATTCCGCCCATAAATACTAATCGGCATATCCGCGAACATTCCGGTTAAACCCAATTGTCCCCAACTGGTGAGGTTTTCCTTATATCCCTGCTGCCTGGTCTTGGAAAACACCGCGTCGACTTGCTGAATCGTCATCCCTTGAATGGGATTGTCCTTATTGACATAGACCGCCAACGCATCTACCGCAACGGGAAAGGGGGTAGGTTTATAACCGAACTTCGACTCAAAAGCATCGATTTCTTTCCCCTTCATCTTACGAGACATCGGCCCCAATTGAGCCGTTCCTTCAATGAGGGCAGGGGGGGCAGTACTGGATCCCTTTCCCTCGATTTGAATTTTGACATTCGGGTATTGCTTCCGGAATCCTTCAGCCCACAACGTCATAAGATTGTTCAGGGTATCCGACCCAATACTATTGAGGTTCCCGGAGACCCCACTTACCTTGGCATAATTCACCCAATTAGGGTCTTCCATTTCGTCCTGGGCCAAAACCGGAGAACCTCCAAGGATCGCGGCCCCAAAGCCCATAAATACTCCTATTCCCAAGCCCAACACCCACATTTGCCTTCGTTTCTGACTGTGTTTCATCAATCGTGCCTCCTCATGTAAGTAAATAGTGTAGGTCCAACAGGTTTCTTCTATGTAACGGCAATGTTACGAACGTGTTAAATACCCATCCACCGATCCCCCGATTTTGACCTGGTATACCCCGTCAGAACATCCTCCTCGTTTCCGGTTGACACCGAATGGATGGCCCGGACTTCAAATTGAAACTCCTTTTGGCACAAAATTACCGTCCCTTCTTGCAGACATTCCCCAAGGATGGAAAATAAATGTCCCCACCGCATCCATGGCAGATGTTCCAAAAGGTCTTCTATTGTCACCCCCGGACTGGCAGAAATAACCGCTAACACCTGATCATGATCATTCTGCTCGACATCAACCGGACGCATCCATTCTGTGCTTTGTGTTCCCATGGGCCTCTCCTGTCATTGTCGTCTCAGGTTGAGACAGTTCCAGAGCTCGGCAGTCTGATTATTCAACCCCGCAATCGTATTCTAGCGAGTGCCTATTGCACCTCTGTGAGGGCCGGGTTACAAACGTGTAACGTTTTAAAAAGATTAGGGGAAAACAACCCAAGGAATTGGGTTTCAGAAGAAGAAACTAGGAATCTGACAAACGATTATCTGAGAGGTTTTGGAAGTAAAAATGCGAACAATCCACTTCCGTCTCTAGAATCATTTTTTGATAGTTGGTACCGACCTCTGCCAAACGGATCCTTCAGTAAAAATTCTCAAAAAATGGGCTGGGGAATCGCTATGAAAAAGGCCTTTTACCTACAAACTGGCGGAAGGGTCTTCAAGGTCACAAAATATCCAGGGAGCATACGCGGAAGGAGTCACCTCGGCCTTTGTTCCTATCTATCGAAAAGCGACTCAAAATCTCTTTTTCTCGATTCGTTTCGTTTAGATATTGGGTTTAAAAAAACAGCGCCCCCCCTAGCTTGCTGAGGGAAGGTTCACCCGTAGCGGAAGAAAGCCTCATAAGGTTTCATTCGGTAACGTATGGGCCAACCGCAGTTCCCTAAGCATGGCCCGCTTTTTGGCTTGGTGCGCCTGCATACGCCGAAGAATACCGTCCAGAAAACATACCGCGTTGACTACATAGGGCCCTTTATTGAGCATGACACACTCAGCTCGATGTCCCATCGCCGCATCCGTGATCTCAGCGCGGGACGGGATCCCTTCTTTGGCAAGGTTTTCCAACACTTGGGTGGCCCAAATCACCGGAACATGAGCGGCCTCACATATCCAAAGGATCTCTTCTTGAACTTCCGCGAGACGTTCAAATCCGCATTCAACGGCCAGATCGCCGCGGGCGATCATCACCCCGCAATACGGAGCCCGCATGGCCGCTAGCAACATGTCCGGTAAGTTCTCGAAACCACGACGCGTTTCGATTTTCAATACGATAGCAGGCTGCCGACTCCCGAAGCGACCTAGATGCTCCTGGAGCATTTCCACATCTCTGACCGAATTGGCAAAAGATAACTCCACAATATCGGCATGCCTGGCCACAAAGGACAAATCCGCCACGTCCTTGGAGGTCATAGCCGACAGGTGAAGGTCACTGTCGGGGAGATTGATGCCCTTATCGGCTCGCAACTTCTCAGTCCGCAGGCGTGGGTAAGTTATTCGGACAATAACCCGCGTATCCTCGACCTTCTCGATAACGCCCCCGATCCTACCGTCGTCAAACCAGATTGATTCCCCAGGTCGGACGTTCTTGAGAACCTCTGGAATCGTGCAACCGATCACCGCGGGGGCCAAATCCTTCCCCCCACTGTCGTAGGTTTCCGGATGGCCAGTCTGAAGGTCGCGGCTCAAAATGAGTACATCGCCTTCCCGCAAAGAGATGGCGTTCTCACGGCGTGGAAGCTTGCCCACGGAGGCTTTACAGTCCTTTCGATTCGCTAGCCTGGGCTCGTGATGCAGAACCGTGCCCGGGACAACATAAGTCGTCTTGGTTGCCTCCACCCAGCACCCATTACCGGTCACATTAACGACTGTAAAGATCCTTCTAGAGTTCCGAGCATCAATGAGTTTCACCCGCTCGCCAGAGCGCAGGCCGGTCAGCCAAGTAGCCGGAACAGGCAGAGAAGCGTCTGCCGGCAAGGGTGGCGGGGAAGGAGAAGACTCCGCAGTCAGCCACACCCGCGCAGGGTCGATGACACGCCCATACACATCGCGGCGGGGACGAATCCTGACCACAGCCTGACCCGGCTCAATCGGCCCAGTGCGCAACTTCGGTCCAGCCAGGTCCATGACGATCCGGCAGGATCGTCCCAAAGAGTGTTTGGCTCGCCTCAGATGCTCGATCATCCGAAACCACGTCGGGGCGTCGTCATGGGCGCAATTGATGCGCATGCAATCCATGCCTTGCTGAAGCAGATTGTGAACGAGAGTGTAATCATTCGCCGCCTCGGCGGGCATGGTGACCATAATCCGGACTCCACGCTCGGGAGTGGCCTGGCCCAAAAGACCCTCGGTGTGCTCGGAAAGTAGCTGATCCCCATGCCGGAAATCGACCACTGCCGCCTCTTGCGATCTCACCTGCCAAGAACATCCCCTCAGGCAATGCAGAACTTCAAGAACTGCATCGACGGTGGCTAGAACATGCGACTCGGCCCGCCCGAGGGATGAAAGTCCCAACGCGGCTAACTGCAACTGCAACGGTCGGAGGTCCCGGCGCCGGAGGGTAAGATAATGCAGTAGGTTTCGAGCGCTCCCTCGATAATTGACATGTACCTTTTCGAGACGTGCCAGAGACCTGGCCGCCTCAGTGACCATATCCGTACGGATGGCGAGGAGTTCCTTGAGGACCCTATCAATATGCCCATTTCCCGAGTAAGCGCCGTCCGTGGTATTTCCCATTGTGCTTTTCCAAATATGGAAAACGATGCCTCGCCACAGCCAAGGCAGGTGAGACAAGCATGTTCTAATTTTAACCGGCGGCCTGGCGGAAATCACGGCTCATGCCGCTTCACGAACTTCCAACTCACCAAAAACCCCGGCATTCAAAATTTTTACTACCTGCTGCCCTAACCTAATCTTCTTTTCGCCGTCCAATACCCAGCCAGCGCCACCCACCGAATTCTGTGCCTAGCGAAGCTTTCAACAGAATCCTAGCCCAGAGACTATTTCGCCGCCATGGATTTTACGTTACACGTGTGTGACATTTTTAGAAATTTTTGGCAAAGAACAACCAAATGAAGGAGTTACGGAAGAAGAAAATTGAAATACTATAAAAGGTTGGTTGAGAGATTGGGCGGGGAAACGGGCAAAATCACCTCCACGGTGGTACCTTTTCCCAATTCACTCTGTATGCGAAGTTTGCCATCGAGCAATTGGAGCAAATGCTTGACGATGGAGAGCCCAAGGCCCGTCCCACCTTCTGCACGGGACCGCGCTCGATCCACCCGATAAAATCGTTCGGTGATCCTTGGAAGATCCGTCGAAGGAATACCCTGGCCTGAATCCGTGACCTGCAGTGAGATCCGCTCATCTCCAAAAGATAGGGCTTGAAACGATATGGTGCCACCGGAAGACGTAAATTTAATGGCATTATCCACGAGATTCACCAGAATCTGAATCAACCGATCTCTATCAACCCAGGCACTGAACTCGACGCCGATCGTATTGGAAATCTGCAGATGTTTTTTCGACAGTTGATGTTGAAACATCTCACAGACATCCTGCGCCACTTCACACAACGGTACCGATTCACAACGCAGGACGACTTTTCCCGATTCAATTTCCGAGAGGCTTCGTAGGTCTTCTACTAACCGACTGAGCCGCACCGCATGTTGGTGGGCAACCTGCACAAATTTCCGATTGTTCGGAGTTTCCAAGGACGGTTCATCCACAAGCGTTTCCAAATATCCGACAATAGCCGTCAGCGGGGTGCGCAGTTCATGGGAGACGTTCTCAACAAACTCGGTCCTTACCTGTTCCAATTTGCGAAGTTGGGTGACGTCGTGCAACACCAGCACACTTCCCTTTTTCTGATTGGACAAGGGAAAAGGGAGCGCATAAACCTCTAACACCATGGAAACGGGAGGATGCAATTCAACCTCAGCTTGTCGCTGCTCATGCCACGCCAATTCCTGACAGCCTTCAACCAAATTTGCCAGCTCCTGATTTCTGATGATTTCCCACAGGGATCGTCCTTGAATCGCCTGGGCATCCAATCCCAATATTCGCTGGGCACTGGAATTGGTAAACAACACCTTCCCCTTGGGATCGAAGGCCACCACTCCTTCCACCAAATTTTCCATGATGGCGATAATTTTCGTACGTTCCTCCTCCAGACTGGTCATCCGCGTCTTCACATTTTCCACAAGGCGCTGGATGTGGCCTCCCAATGCATCGGGTTCCAACACACGGGAAGCTCTCGCCCCATCAATCCCGCCGAGCAGTTCAAGTTGACGAATACCTGTCATAAAATCTTCATGGTTTTCCCGTGTCTGAGCCCGGATGTCCCGGGTCAGCAACACCGCTACACCAACCAGACCAGCCCCGGATACCACCACCACCCAGAATGGCCATTCCCAGGCGACCGCCACACCCACGCCGATCATGGCCGCTACCATCCAGCCCACAAGAATGAGCGAAGGATTAGGCATTGATGAAAGTCCCTTTCATCAGACTCACCTCAGACCGCTCCCGACTCAAAACGATAGCCCACTCCTTTGACCGTCACAATTCGCGTGTATTCCCTTCCTAACTTTTCCCGGAGCCGTCGAATGTGCACATCCACCGTCCGCGATTCAATATCCACGGCATTGGAATAGCTCCATACCGTTTCCAATATTTGCTCTCGGCTCAATACCCGGCCATTCGCCCGCATCAACGCACAGAGCAGATCGAACTCCTTGACGGTTAACTCCACCACGGTTCCTTCCACTGTCACCTGGTGTTTCCCTTCATCCACCTGGAGTGCTCCAACCCGTTTGATTAACGGCATGTCCAACCCTTGACCCCGCCGCAACACGGCTTTCACTCTGGCGATAAGTTCCCTCGGGCTAAAGGGTTTCACCATATAGTCATCGGCCCCCATCTCCAGCCCCACAATACGGTCCACCTCCTCGGCCTTCGCCGTCAGCATGATAATGGCGATCGAAGATGTTTTCGGGTCTTTTCTCAACTTCCGGCAGACCTCTAAACCATCCACTCCCGGTAACATCAGATCCAGGACCATTAGATCCGGAGTACGTTCCCTGGCCACTTGCAAAGCCGTTTCCCCATCACGCGCCTCCAGGCACTTAAGCCCTTCCTTTTCCAAATGATACTTGACTAACTCCACCAGATCCTTTTCATCATCAACGACTAACACGGTTGTAGCCATAAGACATTCTCCTTAGCAGAGACTCTTGAATAATGGAATTTTCACCAGATAAACAGATCCGATCCCATTTCGCGGAAATCAGAAGCAATGGGGGGACGGTTCAAAAAGCCCCCTATCCTGAGGTTCCTCGAAGGAAAAACCACAGGATGGCTTCCAGCGTCCCGGAGGGCACGTCCATTCTCGGAAAGCGGATCGTACAGGTGAATACGTCGGCCTGACAAATGAGCAGCTCCGGCAAATACAGGGAAAGCCATGAACGGACGTTTTAACATTCCCCTTCAATGTGTCTGTCCTTCAGCCCTACCCTGACTCTTATGTGCATGATGGTCAAAATATCGTGCAATGGCTGCCATGGCATAGCAATCATCCTCGTTATATTCCAAAATTCTATTCAGCAGCGCTTCATTAGCCGGATTCGCTAAATAATCGTTATACCAGGCAATGGAGTTGGCTCCGGACGGGTCCACGTCTCGCCACTGAAACCCGATAAACTTCGCAATATGTTTAATTCCGTATGAAAATGTCGGCCAATCAGAATATTCCACAATGAGGTCTTGATACAAATCAAATTCACAGGCCTTATATTTTTCAAACGTCTCGGCATCCAGATCATATTTTTCCATCAGACGTTTCAGCGTCGACCGTTCCTTATGGGAATACACATAATAGACAGCACGGTCCGTCGATTGAATAAATTCCCAGAAGTCCCTGACCGTCTGCTCTTCGTCTTCCGGTCTTTTAGCCAAAAAATACGTAAAGTGAGAGGGCCTCTTCCCATCCTGAATGACCATACCGAACAAATAGGTGACGCCACGGGTCGGGTCATCTTCAATATCAAAATAGATCTCCCGTTCCGCCTCCGGAAACGTATAGCCCGGGCGGATTTTCGGCTTCCCCTCGACCAACACCTGCGCCCGCTCTTTCATCCGGGTTAGTGAGACTTTTCCCATTCGCGGAATCTTATGAGGCGGCTTGAGATAGGTTTGCACATCCATGTGGGCAATATCTCCAATCGTTCGAAGCCCCTGCTCCCTGAGCGCAAATTTTTGCTTGCCCACAAAGAACAAACCGGTGGGATCGGATTCGTCTTTCACCCATCGGTAGCAGCGGCTAAACCATCCGCACATGGTGCAGTGACTTCCCAGCACCGGTTCCGACGTCTCTTCTCCGGACACCAGTTGCTGAACATCCTGCATGGCCTGGGTAAACCGTTCCTCAAATGGAGCCGGATCAAATTCTTCCAGCTCTTTGTCCACATTAATGATCCGGCCACCCGCTGGAACTGTTCCCTGAATCTTCTCAAGTAACAGCCGATAAAACAAAATCTGAAAGGCGTAATGTTCTTTAAACTTGGGTTTCTTGCCGTCCGCTTCTTCCCAACCTTTTCCAGCTTTAATATCAATCGGCTCATAAAGATATGTGCCAAAGCGAGACGTCCCCTCTTCACGTTTCACTAACAAATCCGGTCGCCCTACAAATTGTTCATGGATCAGACAGCCTTGATAAATCACAGGGGCTCCATGCTCCATGGCCAACAGGGTTTCCTGAAATGCCGGCTCTACCGCTAGATTTTGCAGATCCACGGTCTCCTGATCGCCGAGCGAAGTCATATAATCCCGTTCAGTCTGCAACCCCACTTCCCACAACAATTTCACAAATGAACTGACTTCGGATTTCTCCGAAGGATCGCCATTGCTATCCAGGTACACGCGATGCAGACACTTGGTGTAATTATAGAGGTCTTGAGCGGTGACTCGATGCCGGGCCATGTTTCAGGAAGGAATGAAGCAGATGTTCACATTGGGAATAACCTGTCATCGCTGTGGGCACCCATACTAACACAACAGGAAGAAAAGACCGAACAGTCCTCGACCTTACCTGGACATGACTTGAATCACCCTAGACATAGAATTCTGCAGACTGAGGAACCTCTTGCACATTTCAGCGCTGGACTCGGTAGAACCTTCCCAGCGCAACCGGATACCCCACAATACCCCCAGCCACCTTCCTTGGAGTCCTCCGGAGACACCTTCGTTCTCGTCAATTTTACATTGATGTGATCGACCCCTAACAGACTGGCAACTTTCAGCACGTACTCTTGCCTCCATCAGAACAGACACGGAAGCCAGGAAACGTTGTCCTTCCATTGCGTTCCAATTGACACACATATCTCATCATCAGGGGAGGATTCCCACACATGTTTTGGGAAGCTGGAATGAAATGGTTGATCGTATCCATCTGTTCAATAGTACACCACCAATTCAACAAGGAGGATTCTATGACCGTACGGAAGGATGTTGCACAACCTGAGCCCTCATGGTCAGGCACAAAGCCTCGTGGACGGGAGGTCTTCGCATTCATCGCGGGATTGGCAATAATCGGAACTACCCTGACCTCTCCGTTGCATGCCGGGGACAGGGAATCCCGAAGTCCGGAGAAATATTTCCGTCGGATTGCCACATTTCCCGTCTTTCTCAATTCGGACGTCAATACAGAAACCGTCGCAGAAATTTTGACGGCGAGTGAAAATGGGCGATTGCTCATCTACACGGACAGTCAAACACAGAATATCGGATTTGTGGATATCAGTGATCCATCGGATCCCCAACCTGATGGGACCCTTGCTGTTGGTGGAGAACCTACGTCAGTCACGGTTGTACGGAAGTATGCGCTGGCTGTCGTCAATACCAGTGAAAACTTTGTCAATACTTCCGGTGTGCTACAGATCATTAATCTCAAGACACGCCAAATCGTACGAAGTATCGATCTCGGAGGACAGCCGGACAGTATTGCCGTCAGCCCCGATGGAAAGTACGCAACCATTGCGATTGAGAATGAACGGGACGAAGAACTGGGAAATGGTGAACCTCCTCAATCGCCACCCGGCTTCGTGGTCATCGTCGATCTTAAAGGCCATCCCAAGCACTGGACCACCCGCACAGTGGATCTGGTGGGAATCCCCACTCAGTTCCCAACCGATCCAGAGCCGGAATTTATCGATATCAACCAGAAAAATATCGCAGTCGTCACCCTGCAGGAAAATAACCATCTGGTTCTCATTGACCTTCAAACAGGGAACGTGATCAAGCATTGGGAAGCGGGAACCGTCAATCTCACGGACATTGATACCAATGAAAACGATCTCATTGAGTTGAATAGCGGCTTGAATGATGTCCGCAGAGAACCGGATGCCGTGAAGTGGATTTCTAAACGTCAATTGGCGACGGCCGATGAAGGGGATTTAGTGGGAGGAAGCCGGGGTTTTACTATCTTCAATACCGACGGGGATGTACGCTTTGCCTCTGGCCATTCCATGGAACACCTGATGGCTCGTATCGGGCATTATCCTGAAGCTCGCTCCGAGAATAAAGGCAACGAACCCGAAGGAATTGAATACGGGGACTATGGAAGGAACGACTACCTCTTTGTGGGATCCGAACGCTCAAGTGTCATTACGGTGTATCGACTCCGACGCAATCACCGTCCTAAATTTCTCCAGGTCCTCCCTACAGGCAACGGTCCGGAAGGATTGAAAGCCATTCCCCATCGAAATTTATTGGTGTCCGCCAGCGAAAACGATGATCGAGGGGCCGGATTCCGGAGTGTCATCACCCTATATAAATTGGGACGTTACAAGCCGACCTATCCAACGATTTTATCGGCCAACGATCAAAATAACCTGCCAATTCCCTGGGGGGCTCTGTCCGCATTGGCAGCGGATCCCACAACCTCCGAGCACGTGTATACGGCGCAAGATAGTTTCTATAAAGAAAGCCGCCTGTTCAAAGTGGATGTAACGGAATTTCCAGCGGTCATCACTCAGCCCATCATTCTCAGAGAAAACGGTCACCCCGTCAATTTAGATATAGAGGGTTTGGCCGTTCGACCTCCCGGGGGCTTTTGGGTCGCATCGGAAGGTGGGGGAAGTGTTGATGACCCTGAACGTCCGGTGACCTCCCTGAATGAGTTAATCCGCGTCGCCGATGATGGAACTCTCCTGGAACGCGTTTCTCTTCCGGATGCCACCAACGCCAAACAACGACGTTTCGGATTCGAAGGTGTCGCCACCGTTGAGCAACCCTCAGGCACAGGGGAATTCGTGTATGTGGCTATTCAGCGAGAGTGGGTAGACGATCCGGAAGGGTATGCGCGAATTGCCCGGTATGATACGAACACCAAGGAATGGGCATTTTTCTATTATCCCCTTGACCCACGGGAATCGCCGAATGGTGGCTGGGTGGGATTATCGGAAATTGTCGCAGTCGGTCCCGAGACGTTTTGGGTCATCGAGCGTGACAATCAAGCCGGCAGCGATGCCCGCATTAAAAAAATCTATGCGTTTTCTGTCAACGGGATTGATCCGGTTGCCGAAGGGGGTACATTTCCTATCCTGACCAAATCCTCAGTCCGTGACCTAATTCCAGACCTTCAATCACCCAAAGGCGCCATTATTGAAAAGGTTGAGGGGTTAACCGTCCTTCCGAATGGAAACACCCTCATAGCGACGGACAATGACGGAGTCGACGGTTCAAACGGAGAGACGCAGTTCATCAATCTTGGGCGCCTCAATTAAGGGAAATCAATAGAACAAGTTGGGGAATGCATGATGGGACCACATCAGGAGTCTCTTCATTTCCAATACAGATTCATTCAACCTCAGTGGCTGGGAAAACTTAACAAGGGAGACAAACATGGCCAAATGTGATGAAGACAACCCAGTAAGTAATCCTTCTGAAAATAATACCTTCAACGAGGTCCTTGGAACTCGAATGTCCCGCCGCCATATCCTGAGCGGAACCCTGGCCGCAGCAG
This sequence comes from Nitrospirales bacterium, assembly GCA_021604105.1. GTDB lineage: Bacteria > Nitrospirota > Nitrospiria > Nitrospirales > UBA8639 > Nitrospira_E. The sequence continues at coordinate 33,405 of BQIW01000045.1, forward strand.
CGACACTTTCGCTGGGAGGAATTGAAGCCCTACTTAATGCGGTACCCGTTTCCGCTCACCGATGGGGTCGGAACAACCATCCGGTACTTGGGTTTCAAGGCATTCCCGTTTCTTCGGAAGATACCGTCGTCGTTCCTCCGGGATACAAGGCCGATGTGCTTATTTCATGGGGCGATCCCATTTCCCGTGGGCCATTCTTTAAGCAGGATGCAAGTAATTCTGCAGATGATCAAGCCTTGCAATGGGGAATGCATAATGACGGGTTGGCGTATTTTCCAATTCTCGGGTCCCGACGCGGGCTCCTCGTTCAAAATAACGAGTATACCGATGATGAACTCCTGTTTCCGGATGGAACCGCAAATTGGGACTCGGAAAAAACGAGGAAATCGCTTCATGCGCATGGTGTGTCCATTATCGAAATTCGACAGCGGCATCAGGGCATGAATGATGATGATGACGCCAATAAGGAAAACCAGTTTTTCTACCGGTATGGTCGACGAAAAACATGGCAGATCGTTCGCCGTTCCCGTTTCGCGCGTCGAATTACCGGGTTGACTCCTATCAACATTAGCGGACCCGCTGCAGGAGATCCTCGCCTCGTCACCAGCGAAGATCCAACAGGTAGGAGGGTCTTAGGCACATTGAACAATTGCGCCATAGGAGTGACCCCCTGGGGAACCTATCTGGCATGCGAGGAAAACTTCAACGGGTATTTTCGGAAAAACCAGCCTCCGACCGAACTGGAAGCCAGGTATGGAATAGACAGTGAAGGTTTTGGGTATCTTTGGCATACCACAGACAAACGTTTCCAAGTGGATGAAGAGCCTCATGAACCACATCGCTTCGGCTATGTCGTGGAGATTAATCCCTTTCAGCCTCATTCGATTCCAGTGAAGCGTAGCGCGCTCGGTCGTTTCAAACACGAAGGGGCCAAGGTTCAGGAAACCAAACACGGAAAAGTCGTGGTGTATATGGGCGATGATGAACGGTTCGAATACGTATATCGCTTTGTGTCACATCTACCCTGGCGCAGGGCACTGCGAAGCGGAATTCATCCTCTGGATGACGGCATCCTGTATGTGGCCAAATTTCATGATACGGGATTTGGCGAATGGATTCCGTTAACACCAGACCATCCGATGTTGACCGGTTGGGACTTAAATGACATTCTGATCAATACCCGTGGGGCTGCAGATGCGGTTGGAGCCACGAAAATGGATCGACCAGAATGGATCGACACCTTCCCTGAGTCGCTGACCGTCATCGCCACTTTCACCAATAATACTCGCCGGGGCACCGAATCGAATCCTCCAATTGATGCCACGAACCCCCGCAGCCCGAATCATTTCGGGCACATTATTACCTGGAAATATCAGCACGATTGGACAGATAAATCCTTTGAATGGGATATTTTTGCTTTGTGCGGCGATCCAGGAGAGGCCTCGCATGGATCCACCATCTTCGGAGACAAATACGGTTCACCAGACGGCGTGTATGTGGCCCCCAGCGGCCGGACATGGATTCAAACTGATGTCTCCGCCAGCACCACCAATTCGGGAGAATATGCCGGATTCGGAAATAATCAAATGCTGTGCGCCGATCCAACCACACGTGAGACGCGGCGGTTCCTCGTTGGGCCTAACGGCTGTGAAATCACGGGGATATCCACCACACCCGATGAGAAGACGATGTTTGTGGGGATCCAACACCCGGGAGAGGCCCCAACGGCCAACGACCCGGCTGACCCGAAGCGCTACAGTTCGTGGCCGGATGGTGAAGCCGGAGGGCGGCCTCGCTCATCGTGCATTGTCATCACAAAAGACGACGGGGGTCCAATCGGAAGTTAGCCGCTAATTCCTTGGGTCCCTCGAAGA
>BQIW01000046.1 GCA_021604105.1 Nitrospirales bacterium
TCATCTGCTCATTTCACAATATGAAAAAACCGGGAATTCTTTATGGGTAAAAGCCGCAGAACGTGCCATGGGTTATGTCGCCGAACATCTCATGGATCATTTTGACGACGGCAGCCTGTGGTTTTTGCATGATACGACGGAACATCAGGATACACGGACACATTTTCAGTCTACTCTATTTGGAAAATCACCCGGAAATTCGCTGTGCATTAATACGCACGTGCAGGGTCTTACGGTTCTCCACCGCCTCCGGCGGGCGATCCCTCAAAACCCCATATATGGAGAAATGTTTGAAAAAGGTGTAACAGCCCTGAAGAGGGTGCTAGAGCACCAACCGGCAGATGCGATCTATCGCGTATTTCTCGCGATGTGGATAAAAATTCGAAAAAAGCCAAAATCCAAGGCTGAAATCGTTATGCATGCCGTGATGACGAGAAGTATCATTAAAGTGTTTTGGGCCGTGCGACGTAGGTTTCCCAGGCTGGCGTATCCCGGGGGATGGATTGACCGGGACTTAACCATCAGTTGTTTTTCTGAAAATTATCAAGTGACCAATCTGAAGGATTTTCTCACCTTGTATAAACAAGTGCCACTGCCCTGGTTGCTGCCGTACATTAAAGATAATTTTGATGTTCTCAGGAAATTTCTTTGTCAATTCGGTTTAACAAATGCGCTTGAATCCAGCCCCTATTACATTGAATTTATAGATGTGTTGTATATGTATGACAAAATTATTGGAGAAATCGATGAGGAAGAAATTTTGAATGCCAAAGAAGCCGTCCGTCAGAAAGTGAACGGAACATCGGTCGATTATGTGGCTTCAGAACTTGTTCGTGGGAAATAACGTGTTCGACTGAACAATCTTCGTCATGGCTGATTCACCTCGACAGACAAACACTTTCATAAGAAAAGCCGCCACGAAGAAGTATAAAGGGACTAGGGTAAGGTGAAAATCGCATATATCGTGGGGCAGTTTCCCTCTCAGACACAAACCTTTATACAAAGCCAAATAGTTGGAATGATAGAAGCTGGCCATGACGTGCATGTTTTTGCCGGAAAGCCAAGTGATGATTTTCAGATTCCTGGAGAACTGAAAAAATACCATTTGCGGGAACGCACGAGTTATCAAGCCATTCCCAATAGCGCACTTTTAAGATTTGCCATTGCCGTAGGACTGGTTGTCAAATATATATGGAGGTTTCCCGTCCCCATCCTGAGAGCTCTAAATGTGTTCCGGTTCGGAAGATCAGCGGCAACATTCTCGCTTCTGTATCAAATTATTCCATTTTTGGGTAAAGGGCCGTTTGACATTATTCATTGTCAATTTGGCACGTATGGCCCACAGGGCCTCAATCTCAAGCAGGTTCTGTCCGAAACAGCCAAAGTGGTCACGTCGTTTCGCGGGTTTGACGCGACAAAAGCCGTTCTGGCGCGCCCCGATCTCTATCAGACCTTATTTAGGGAAGGGGATCTGTTTTTGCCCGTCAGTCATTCACTAAAACGTCTTATCATTCAACTGGGATGCAATGAAGACAAAATTGTCGTTTTGCCCTCTGGCATTAAGTGTCACACACTTCCTTTTTCTCCTAAAATTCTTAAACACGGCGAACCTGTTCGAGTCATCACAATTGCCAGGTTGGTGGAAAAAAAAGGCATTGCCTATGCCATTCACGCGATCGAAGCTATCGTCAAATCCGGAAAATCCATCCAGTATTCCATCATAGGAGACGGCGAATTACGAGGTGATCTGGAGCAATTAATTGAGGAGAAAGATCTCAAAAAATTTGTGCAGTTACTGGGCTGGAAAAGTCATGAGAATGTTATTCGATTGCTAAAGGATGCGCACATTCTGATTGCTCCAAGCGTAACCGCCATAGACGGAGATCAGGAAGGCATTCCTAACGCTATTAAGGAAGCAATGGCTTTAGGATTGCCCGTGATTGGCACTCAGCATAGCGGCATTCCTGAAATTGTGGAGGATGGAGTGTCTGGTTTTTTAGTACAGGAACGAAATGCGGAGGCGTTGGCTGATCGGCTGTCATTCCTGATTGACCATTCTGAAAAATGGGCGGATATGGGAAGAGCCGCACGTGTGCGGGTAGAAACGGATTATGACATCAAGATCCTCAATGATCGGCTGGTGGAATTATATGGCCAGGTATGTGAAAAAAGAAAACCCTTGAATATTAAGAGGCCAATGTGATGAATAGTCATGTTCAAGATAAGAGACGTGACAGCCCAATCGTCCTGAGGCCCATCGTGACCGTGGCTTAGCTCCGGTCGGTGCATCTGTCTCATGCTGTATCTGAATAGTCGCTAGGGACACTTGGCCGGATTCAAACAGGTTGTACCAAAGCTGCGAACCTTAGCCAAAACCGACCTGCTGGATTTGCAGGTATTAGCGTAATTTGCCGGTACGTGTAGTCCTCTTTAGGTTCCCAACCCGATGTGCTGCTTAACAAGTGGGTGCGGTCTTGACACGACGTCCATAAGGGGTGGAATGCTGATGCTAAGAAAAAAATCCCTGGCCATGTAGGTCGAGCCTGCCCTCTTCAAAATTCTGCGGGCTCATATCTACTGGTTGACAAAGGAATCAGAGAGGACCTAGCTGCTTCACCAGAGTTTGGCCGGGCGGCCATAGGATGATTTGTTGCAAATCTCCAAAGTGGCAGAGGGGGCAACCTTACAAACCTTGTTCCCAGAGATTCCTGAATTGGGACCGTTGAATCGAATCGGATTGTGCTTTTTAATGGCGAAAGTGGAGGTATACTGGAGAGATGGCACATTTGGGTATGTCTGACGCAAGAGAAGTTTAAGGAGTCCTGGTCGCTGCGCGTTACAATTTCATAATCCGGTCGTTTTATGAGTGTCCTCCTGGCAGCTGGTAAAGAGAAAAAGATGGCTTTATGAAACGCTGGCCATTTTCAATGCGGTAATCCATCAGCAGACGAAATAGCTGGAGCGAGGGACCTGTCCAGATTATAGATGTCATGTATTGTCACCTGTGAGGAATATATAATGGCTATGCTAAAAGCAGGAATCGGAGAGGTACACAGAGAAAATTGGAACTGCCTGCTCCATGCATTAAAAAATTGAATATTCCCTTATTTTTGCGATTTAGCGAAAAGGAATAAACGATGCCTTCCAAAAGACCAAAAATTTTATTTCTGGCGTATTATTTCCCGCCACTAAATGGTATTGCCTGCGTACGAACCTGGAATATCGCAAAATACCTCTCCCGGTTAGGTTGGGATGTTACCGTTGTGACGCCTGATCCTCATTTATGGCGATTGGGGGACTCGAGCGAAATTGAGAAAACAAATCTTGAGCTCAACAAAGCAGGCATCAAGCGATTGTCTACAGGGCATGGCTGGCGGTTTCTTTCGCCCGGTTCGTTGAAATGCGAAAACGAGGGAATCAAATGGTTTGTGGGAGCGGTCTGTCGACAGATTGCGAGCAAGTGGAGGATTGATCGAGAGATTGGCTGGATCAATGAAGCCAAGCGAGCCTGTTCAACCCTTGTGAAAGAGGACGTAGATATTATTCTGGCAAGTGGAAAGCCTTTTTGTTGCTTTCGATTGGCCAAATGGCTGTCGGATAAACTGAAGCGGCCGTATGTCCTTGACTACCGTGATCCGTGGACAAACAATCCTCATGCGAAGCTTCAAAAATTTCAGAAAACCATCAAAGAGGAGCAACAACTTCTTCAAAAGAGTGCGGCTGTCACCATCGTTTCTCCGTCATGGGCATTGGATTTACGAAAACGGTATGATCTCAAAGGCAAAGTCTACGTCATTTCAAACGGGTTTGATCCAGAAGAATTGAACCGGGTACAACCTGTCCAATTTCCCTATTTCACCATAGTGTATACTGGTAATTTCTATCCTCCCAAGCGAGTGATTGCACCTCTCATGGCTGCTCTTAAGCAACTGAAGGAATTTAGGGGTGAAGAAAATGGAAAGTGGTTTTTACATTATTATGGGCAAATGGGAGACCATGTAAGAGAAGAAGCCGAGCGATTTGGGGTTACGAACAACGTGAAGCTCCATGGAAAAGTTCCCCGCAGTGTCGCGTTAGCCGCAGTTGCCGGTGCCGATGTGAGTGTGGTGATTACTTCAATACCCGATAAGGTCACGATTGCCGATCAGGGAATGGTCACAGGGAAAGTCTTTGAGCCGCTGGGTTTGGGAAGTCCGATTCTGCTTATTTGCCCATTAGAAAGTGATGCCGCGCTGTTGGGTCAATGCCAAGGCGTGCATGTGTTTCAAAAAGAGAATGTCGGGGGTATGGCCCACTTTCTCAATAAACTTATTGAAGGGAATGGTGAGAAAATAGCCGGGGGAGAAGAGTATTCGTGGGTAAATTTAAGCAAGCAATTAAATGACATTCTTCTTAAAAGTCTGTAGGGGACTGAAATACAGTTAACCATTCTCGGACATCCAGGCAACTCGTTGGGACTTCAGTGGATTCAGCCGGACTGTTATTCTGAGATTGAACTAGAGATCTGTTTCCTGGTTGAAAAGGCCTGTTCTGCGAAAACCTCAATCTATGGGAAAAGCCGATCAGTGTAGGAACAATGATAGGCATTTAGGTTTCTGAACGTTTTTGAAAAAAAGTCAATGAGTCCTTCCACAGTAAACACAACCCAAGGAATTGGGGAAACCGGTAACATCCAATTCCAACATAAACCGATTTCTGGGAACAAACTGAATAAAATTATCCTGCTACAGGTGGCATGGTGTACATTCCCGGCTTTGGTTTTGATAAGGCTTGGAGCATTGCGGCCTGGAAGCATTTGGTGTTTTATATTTTTGTTGGCCTTTCTCGGATGGTATGCCCTTAAAAGAAATCTCCCGGCTTTCATGGCTTTATTGATTGCGACATTGCCTGCGCTTTCCTATGCCCGAGGGTACTTTTTCTATAATTCTATTGTGGCCTTACTTGGCCTGGGATTGGGTCTGTGGTACCTCCGTTCTCCCAAAGAATGGTTAATACTATGGGCCAATCAATTATTTCGGTGGTTTTTTATCATGGGGACGGTGTATTGGTTTATATCCCTAATACTAACGGGACAGTATCATGCCAATCTACGTGCCATGGAAATGGTGTTTACGGTGAGCAGTATTTATTTGTTAGCGCAGTACCCGAAGTATTTAGCTACAGCCCTAGCTGGTCTAGGAATTTCAGTTTTTTCGGTGGCCATTGGAATGATTGGGCAGGGAGATCGTTTGGGCATGGCCGATATCGACGGGGAGCACGTGGGTAATGCCATTACTTTTGGACTTCCCGTAGCCTTAGTCCTTCTTTTGGCTATAGCGGACAATGGCAAATGGCTTTTTCTTCAAAATTCTAAGATTGTCAGAAACGGGTTGATCGCCATGTGCGGAATTTTTTTATTGCTATCTACATCACGGGGCAGTTGGTTGGTTGCTTTGGTGGGTATAGGGGTAGCAATCTTTTATCAATCTCAACAAAGAAGGAAAATCTTTTTCGCGCTTTTTTTGATGGGGTGTGTATTGGTTGGAGTTATGCAAACGCAAAGTGGAGAGAAAGTTTACGAACATTTCGAAAAACTTTTCGATTCCGAAAGAACGTTGGTTCAAAAGAGTACCGGCCGTTATGAAATGTGGCTACTCTTTCCAGAAGTTTTGAAGGATTCTCCTATTTGGGGTGTGGGGCCAGGACTGGGAAAGGAGGCGTATGCCCACTATTCCTGGGTGGACAGAGAGGTGACCTATAGACAGGGACACGAAGTGGCCTGGCATGCCTTATATTTGCAAGTAGGTGTTGAAACCGGGCTGATAGGGCTGACAGTTTTAGGTATTTTTTTGATTAAATTGATTTTCAGGACTTTACTTTATCGAAAAATGACAAAACAGGTTATTCCGCTAGTCGGTATTTTAGGTTTTATGACCATTGGAATTACCGTTCCAGGGATAGATGGAATTTCAGGCCTTTTCCTGGGGCTTGCTTTTTTAGGTATTATGCCTCTTCAAAGAAAGATGCCTAAAAAATTATCTCGAAAGGACCCCAGAGAAAATTCAAAGTATATCCCACCTTTGTGACTCACCTTCCCACAGAATCAGTGAAAATAATTGTGAATAATTTCCTGGAGTGTTTTCTAATTTTAATCTTTACCCACACGAAGTATAATATTAGAAAAATCTTAATAAATTCGGTCTTTATTTATTCATAATCTTTTTTTGCGGTATTTTATATATATGACGCTATTTGAATTATATTTCTTATTTTTTCAGCCTGTCTATCCGACCATTTATCGAAAAATAAGGGGTCTCTTATTAAATGCCCTTAGTGGCTATAATGAGCATGTGTCTGTATTAGACATTGGGGGACGAAAATCTCATTATACGATCGGAATTGGGGCAGACGTGATCATAAGTGACCTTCCTCGCATCACAGCTATGCAATCCAAATTACACTTGGGTATTAACTGGCCAATCATAAATCAATTGCGAAAACGTCGAAGCAATGTGAAACAAATCGTTTATGATGATATGACCAGAACCTGTTTTAAAGACAATAGCCTCGATATTATTGTCTGCGTTGAGGTGCTTGAACATGTAAAAAAAGATGCAGCCTTTATTCAAAATGTACATCGCATTCTGAAGAAAGGTGGCTTATTCTTTATGACCACACCTAATGGAGATTACGTGCCGAAAACTATTCCCGATCATGAAAGGCACTATTCGAAATGCCAATTATATGCGTTACTACATGATTATTTTGATTCGGTAGAAACGTGGGGGGATGTTCGGAGTAGCAAATTTTATCGTTGGGGGCGAAGAGGGTGGTCATTAAAATATCCCCTGTTGACATTGAAAAGTATGCTGGGTAATGCCCTGAACTACTATGAATCCATACAAAGCCATGGGCAAGAACATAGAACACAGCATCTTTTTGCAAGATGTCAAAAGGAATAATCATTGGCATGGTGGGTTGGTCCCATGATGCACAAAAGGCACAGTGGACACCTGTTCTGGGTTACTCAAGATGAGGTTGTGGTCTTTTAATATAAAGTTTTTCTTTTCAATTTGTACCAGCTTGGCTTCCCTGTAGAAAAATCGTTTAATTATTTATTCAATTAAAATGTAGACACACATTGAAGTGGTGCCTTACTGCTGCCTGTTGTCTTTGCGTTTGAAATCTAGAGACTATGTCGAATTGAGCGGGTATGAAGTGCCATCGGAATTTTGGTCCAGACCTATGTTAGGTATTCTCAACTTGAGGAGGATCGACATGAGGAAGGAGCGATTCACGGATGAACCGATTGTGCGGATTTTGCGGGCCGGGGAGAATACCACCATTGAAGCGGCGGCCCGGTAGCATGGCGTCACTGCGAAATCTATTTATCGGGGGAAGGTCCAGTTCAGGCAGATGGACGTGGATGATGTCCCGGAGTTACACCATTTCTGGCAGGAGAATGCCCGACTGAAAACAGTCCTGGCTGGACGGGATTTAGTGGTGGAAGTGATGAGGGAACTGCGGGTAAAAAATTGGTAAGCCCACGGGCACGTCCACGAGTGGCTCGCGCCGCCTGGCTCTGCACGACCTCCCGGGCAGGCTTGGTGTACGAGGCGAAGAGACCGAAGTGCGATAGGCGATTGGCCAAGGCCCTGCGAGGGGATGGCTAAACAGAGGGGCTGTCGCTTTGCCGGGGGATTTCTGCAGCAACGTGGTTGGCAGGTAAATCTCAAACGGGTTCACCGCGTGTGGCGTCAATATGGGTTGCAGGTGTCCCATTGGAAACCGCGCATAAAGGTGTTGATAGGTGCGACGTTCTAGCCAATCGCCCAGACAAAGAATGAGGTGGGGAGTTGGGATTTCGTTCATAATTTGACGACCGCTGGTGAGCCGTTTCGGTGTTTGACCGTGAAGGATGAGGCAACCTGCTTATGTTTAGCCATGAAAGTGGATCGTTCGTTATCGCATCAGCGAGTGATCGCCCTGCTAAAACATCTGCTCGTTCTCTATGGCGTCCCCTGGTCCGTCCGGAATGACAACGCCCCCGAGTTGATGGTTCAATCGTTACTCACGTTTTTCAAGGGCCATGAGATCACGCCGAGTCGGATTACTACCGGTAAGCTGTCGCATAATGGGAGCAAAGAAAATTTCAATGGGACCTTTCGGGGGGAATGTTCAGACGCAAAGTGCTTTCACAGCTTGACCCAAGTTCAGATCGTCATCGAAGATTGGCGTCGTCAGTATACAAGATCGGCCTCATAGTACGCTTGATTGTCACTCGCCAGCGAATGCCTATAGGGCTCGTTCAGGTGGGGATCGGACGCAAGGTGCCTTTCAGCTCTAGCGGGATAAAATCGACGCACAAAATTGGCCATGGCGCGATGATCGTCGACCGATCCGACTCAGAGTTTGGGGCGAAACCAGCCGGCATGTGCAGAGAACAAGAAATGATCACTCGGAAAATCTAACATTCCGAATGGCCAAAAAAATGAGGCAGTTCAGGTGGGGAAAAGCATCAAGAAAAGGATTGTTATGGAACTGGTAATCGTGACGAGTACTATTCATTATAAAATGGGGGAATGTCTTTATGGCTATGGTCCCTATACCCGGGAAATCGATATTTGGGCCGATCTGTTTGAAAACATATTTATTGCCGCTCCATTAAGAATGGCGACACCATCAGCAGATTGTATTCCCTTTACCAGAAACAATATTTCCATGGTGCCGCAATTGGAAACGGGTGGGACGCGCTACAGCGACAAATTTTTACAGGTTCTTGCACTTCCCGTCCATCTATGGAATTTGAGTGTAGCTATGTCAAAAGCAGATGCCATTCATGTTCGGTGCCCTGGAAATCTTGGCCTGTTGGGAGTAATCCTGGCTCCACTATTTTCCCGGTTTTGTATAGCCAAGTATGCCGGACAGTGGAATGGGTTTAAAAGTGAGCCCTTCGCAACACGTCTGCAGCGGTTCATCTTAGGTTCATGGTGGTGGCGAAAGGGACTGGTCACTGTATATGGGGAATGGCCCAACCAACCTAAGCAGGTCATTCCCTTCTTTACCTCCATGATGACGGCTGAGCAGGTGCAGCATAGTGCTGTCACGGCCAAAAGTAAGCAGCTGTTACTCCCGGCTGCAATTATCTATGCAGGTCGACTTGCACCGAATAAGGGCGTCGAAATTTTATTGCGAAGTCTTCACGTCCTGTTCGAGCAGGGAATGGCTTTTAACCTTTCTATCGTCGGGGATGGGCCTGAACGAAATTCCCTTTTAAAACTGACTCAAGAGTTAGGTCTAACAGATAAGGTTCATTTTGCGGGTGCTGTCCCTTATGACCAAATTATGAGTTGGTATGAAAAAGCCCATATTCTCGTATTGCCGTCTTTTCATTCTGAAGGTTGGCCAAAAGTGCTAGCGGAGGCGATGTGCCATGGAGTGGTCTGTGTAGGTACGGATCATGGTCTTGTTCCCTGGTTACTCCAGAACAGAGGAGTGGTCGTTCCCGTTGCTGATGTTGAAGCTCTGGCAAACGGTTTAAGAGCTATCCTGCAGGATGTTGAGGGATATAAAAAACTATCCCAGGAGGCCAGTGCCTGGGCTCATGGCTATTCTCTCGAAAGACTCAAGGAGTCATTAGGTGAACTTTTTGCAAAACACTGGGGATACCAGTTGCCGGTTGTAAATTCAAATCTTTCTCTTTCAAAAAAATAAAGGTGTTATCAGAATGTCCGAGCCTTTAGCCGTCTTGCACATTACGGACACCATGCAAGCCGGAGGTTTAGAACGCATGGCTGTGAATCTGGTCAATCTTTTGCCTCCAGACCGCTGCCGGGCGTTTTTGTGCAGCACACGACGGGATGGTCCGCTCCTGGAGGAATTAGCCCCCCATGTGATGAGGCTCGCCTTGCGGCGCCGGCATCGGTTTGATGTGCAAGCCATAAACAAATTGGTGCATTTTATTCGAGAGCAAAATATTCAGATTCTCCATGCGCATGGGCCTTCACTGTTTATTGCTGTCGTGGCAGCCATTTTTGCGCCTTTTCCTGCAGTCATCTGGCATGTTCATAGCGGCAGGTTGGCGATTGGAGGGAGAGCTACCTGGCCTTATAGACTGGTGGCCAGACGAATCAAGGGAGTTTTTGCCGTCAATCAAGATCTCGCCAATTGGGCGTGTCAAAAATTACACCTGCCCTCCAGTAAAGTATGGTATGTCCCGAATTTTTCAAGTAAGGATCATACAGGAAAACCAAAGAAAAATATAACTTTACCAGGCCGGGACGGCTGGAGAATTGTGTGCCTGGCAAACCTTCGTCCATTGAAAGACCATCCTACCCTCCTGCATGCGATGGATCTGGTCATTCGACAGGCTTCTCACGCACATCTTCTTCTAATAGGGTCGACGAGTAATACGGTTTATCTTGAGAGTCTTCAAAAGTTGATATCGAAATATCAATTGGACAAGCATGTTTCCTTGCTTGGTCACAGAGATGATGTGACGAGCATACTCAATTCATGTGATATTGGTGTGCTCAATTCGGTTTCTGAGGGCTTTCCCGTGACCCTTCTGGAGTATGGGATGGCAGAACTTCCTACGGTTGCCACACGGGTAGGACAATGTCCTGAGGTATTAGATGAGGGTCGTGCCGGGATTTTGGTGCAGCCCCGTTCACCATTGCAGCTCGCGGAAGCCCTGATGGAATTGCTTCGATCACCGGATCGACGTAAATACTTTGGCAAACAACTAAAACTTCATGTACATGAAAAGTTCAACCAACACCTTGTTCTAGAAAAATTCTGTCACTGTTATGAATCGATCTTGGGTGAGCAGATAGATTCCATCCCTTCTGGTTTTTATCTTTGATGCAAGTTCCAGATTCTGTGTAAAAAGTTAGAGCAATTTTTGACCATTCACCTCTGTTAGATAACCGCAAGTCCCTGCCTCCATCAAATCAAAAAGATGGGCTTGATATTTCAGAGCCCAGTCATTTTTTTCTGAAGAGTCTTTCTTTAATGTCCCTTCCAAAATTTTATCGGGAAGGCATCCTACCCGTTTCGACTGAACTCCCTATTAAACTCTCGCGCTAGGTATTATTTTCCGTAGGAAAATCCTGGAAATTGCCTTGAACTGTAGGGAATAACCTTCATATTTGTTGGGAACCAATTGAACAAATATTTTACGGTATTGGCCTATTTGTCTATTGTTTAGGTGGACGTGGGCATTTTTTTTGTGGTTTTTTGTTTGGGAACGAATTTTGCTCTACCCCGAACAGGGTCTGTGAAGAAATTGAACTCTTTGCCTGATTTTGTCGACGCACGAATAGTGGAAAAACAAAATGGCAGTTTATCACCATTATGCGTTTCAGGAAATTTTGATGAGTAAACCCCATTTGGCTTTTTTGTGAGTTGTTCACGAGTGACCATAGCAAAGCTTTTTTGTTTGGTTCAGACAAAACTTTATGGGCAAGGACCTGAAAGGTTTTCAAAACCCATAAGCTTTAAGATTTCTTTTCAAATGGAATGGAGAGAGGAATGATGTTGGAATTTTTAATATCATGTTGAAAATGTTGCCTCCTTCATATCTTGTGCATCTCTTTATTCTCCAAAGTGTTATTTCGATTCATTTTCATTCTTCTCCCGCTTCATTCTCCATTTCATTCCGCACAATTGCAAATATCTTCAATTTTCCATAATTCGTAATTGGAAGACGAAGGTTAGGGTTGCCCGTTGAATCAATCTGGGGATTGTCATTCTACCCTTGTGGAAAATTTGGCCACAAAGAAACCCGAAAATCCCATTTTGGTTTGAAATAAAGTTGAGATGGATAGGTAAAAACGCAAATCAGGGAGAACATGCCCTATGGAGAGAACTAGGTAAAAGGAAATTTGTTCGCCCCACATGAAACAAACGTTGTCAAAGAAGAAAACCTTTCGTCAAAGTTGGTTTTATGTGAACAATCCCAATCCTCCTTCCGACTCATCATTCACCACGTTTTTAACCAATGGAAAGTTAAGGAAAAACGTACCTCTTTAAAATTGGAGAGAAAAAAATGCAAAAACAAAGGAACGGACTAACAGTTCATGAAAACCTAACTGCCAATAGTCCTACGAGCACAATGTTTAATCAAGGGGACGTCTTTCAAAGGTTTCCCAAAAACGTCTTAAAAGCTTTCACAAAATCAGTTTTGAGGATATCTTCTTGCATATTCCCTCAAAGATTGTCCCTTTACATTCCCTTCTTAGCATTAGCGATTTTAATCCCATGCTCTCCCGTGTTTTCAGCTTCACTCAATATTTCGAACCTGACCGCGGCCAGTGGACAAGTGTATGTGGTGCCCTCCTCCGGCCTCCAGACCGGGGGCACGGTATATCGCGATCGCGCCTATACCTTTAAAACGGTCCCCTCTGTCGTGCAGGGTGCCGCCTACATCAGAACGGCCAATGATGACAAAGCGGCGACCAATTCGAACTTCCTTAGCTTTACTGTCAATGAACCGGTATCCGTGTACGTCGCCTATGATGATCGTATTAAATCGAAACCCTCGTGGCTGGGCAGCTTTACCGATACCGGGGCGAATCTGGTGACCTCGGATGCGCCCTTCAGCCTATTTGTGCGAGCTTTTCCCGCTGGGACCATAACCCTCGGGGGCAATGCGAGTGGTGGATGTTGCAGCATGTATTCCGTCATCGTGAAATCTGGGAGCGGGGGGGCTACCACCACGCCCACTACCACCACGCCGACCACGACCACGCCGACTACGACCACGCCCACTACCTCCACGTCTTCATCCTCACACAGTATTTCGAACCTGACCGTGGCCAGTGGACAAGTGTATGTGGTGCCCGCCTCTGGGATCCAGGCCGGGGGCACGGTGTATCGCGATCGCGCCTATACCTTTAAATCGGTCCCCGCTGTCGTGCAGGGTGCCGCCTACATCAAAACGGCCAATGATGACAAAGCGGCGACCAATTCGAACTTCCTTAGCTTTACTGTCAATGAACCGGTATCGGTGTATGTCGCCCATGGCGATCGTATTAAATCGAAACCCTCGTGGCTGGGCAGCTTTACCGATACCGGGGCGAATCTGGTGACCTCGGATGCGACCTTCAGCCTATTTGTGCGGGCATTTCCCGCTGGCACCATAACCCTCGGGGGCAATGCGAGCGGTGGATGTTGCAGCATGTATTCCGTCATCGTGAAATCTGGGAGCGGGGGGACTACTACCACGCCCACTACCACTACGCCGACCACCACCACGCCCACCACCACCACCACCACGTCACCAACCTCATCATCCTCCAGTAGTTCGGATGGGGATACATACTTCGTGGCTGCGAGCAATGGAAACGACGGGAATTCAGGAACGCAACAATCCCCGTTTAAAACGCTGGAAAGGGGTGTTGATGTTTTACAGCCCGGTGACACCCTCTATGTCCGAGGTGGGACTTACAAGGGATTTTACTTTTCTATAAATATTCCAAGTGGCAATTCCTGGTCCCAACCGGTAATCATTAAGGCCTATCAGCAGGAAAAAGTGGTGCTCACTTCGCCAGCAAATAAAACCGCTCTTCAGTTTGTTAATGGAGCTCATCATATCATTGTGGATGGATTCACTATTGATGCTAGAGGTGGCGCTGCGGGGATAGGAACGGGAAATGCCCACCATATACGCATCATGAATGGAGAGGTCATGAATGCATCGAAAACCGGTGTGATTGCTCATGATGCTTCCAATGCTTTTGAATTCATCAATCTTCGAATTCACGATAACGGAAGCAGTGACTATGATCATGGTTTGTACATTACAACAAGTAACCATCTTGTGAAGGATTGTGAGATTTACCGAAATACTGGTTGGGGCGTCCATATTTATGGTAGTGGTAGTCCAAGCAATAATCGAATAATGAACAACAAGGTTTATAATAACGCCCGATCAGGAAGAGGGGCTGGAATAGGAGTCTATAGGGGAACTGGAAATTCTATTGTCAATAATATTGTTTGGGGCCAAAATAAAACGGGTATAGACATTAATTCTGGAGCATCGAATACAATGGTGTATAACAATACTATTCATAAGGAAGCTTATGGGATATATACATCTGGTAGTTCAGGGACGAAAATCATTAATAATATCGTCAATGCAAGTTCATTTTATGGGGTAGTAATAAAATCAACGAGTAGCAGTACTCAACTCAAAAATAACCTTGTTTACGGAAGTGGGAGTGGAAGGGATATCCTTAATCAGGCGTCTTCAACTACATTGAGCAAAAATTTGGAGGGGAATAATTTTGATCCAAAATTTCAAAATGTGGGAAGCTTTGACTTTCGCTTGCGGAGCGGAAGCCCTGCCATTGATGCCGGAATAAACTTAAGTGAAGTAAAAGAAGATTTTGCTTATACTTCAAGGCCACGAGGGTCTGGTCATGATATTGGTGCCTTCGAAGGGTCGTAAAGGTCTGGCCAGAAACTCATTTTCAAAATAGGTAATTGTGAAGAAATGTTTTCTGTTGCATTACCTCTGGGTTTTTCTTTAAAAAAAGGGGGCTCCTTCACTTACGAGTGGAAGGGGCCCCTTTCCAATTAGGTTGGTTCTTCTTGCTTAGCGTTCTCTACAAATTTCCCAAGAAGGAGGTAGTAATGCACCACATGCGTCAAGCCGTTTGCAGCTGAGTTCTGGGCACTGATGTGTAAGCTAATGTAGTGCTATCTCAAAAACTAGACGGCGGCATGCTGGAAAGTCGATGTCTTCTGCAGCGGGGTTTGTGCCGCAATTTCGGCTAACTTCTGGTGTGTGAGGTACCCCAGTGACCCATGCGACCGATGTTCATTGTCATCCATTTGCCACGATTCAATCTTCTGCTGGGAATCGAGCAGAGAGGTGAATCCATTGTCATTGCAGCATTGGCCCCTAAATCGTCTGTTGAAACTCTCCTTCACCGAATTCTGCGATGTGAATTTTTTCCCTTACCTACCGTAATCATTTACGGATATTTTCCCCGTTTCCCCACACGTTCCAAGGCTGTGACGACCTTCGGGCCCGTCAGGCTGAAATCGACGGCAATTAATGAGCGGTCCAGATTTAAGCTTCCTCGTCACGTGGACAGGGAAGCTTACATCTTGGCATTGGGAATTTGGTAATGCAGATCAAATCCAAAGAGGCGCATCTGACAAATTATAGAAGGCTTGCAGCACGAGAGCTTTGAACATCAATACCGCATCAAATGGGGCCGGCTGCCCTCCTGTTAGTTTGTACGCCGAAGATTCTTCTCCAACGTGTGGCGAAAGCTGGCCCAGAGAATTTGTCGCGCAAGGGGTTCAAAGGGGTACCTTTGTTGACTGATTGCATCGTAGTGGTTCGGTGTCAACATAGGTCATCCTCCTGCGGATAGCTTGTGTCAGAGTCAGCCGGGAATGTCAGCAGTTTTTGACGATGCCCTCAAGTTTTGATACCTAAGGTTCGAATTACTTATAATATAACTGTTTATACCTTTTACAGATAGTTGATTCATAAGGCTCCAGAGTAATTGAACTAAAGTTTTTACTGATTGTGTCGAATCTTGAAATAGAAAAGATTGGCCATTCATTTTTAGAATCTGGAGAAGAGAAATGAAACGTTGGAAGAAGCGCATGGACATAAAAATCTTCCTTTTCTGGTTGTTGGTTGTGGGTGGAGGTTTTACGTTTGGGGGAATAAACGAAGCCATTGCCAAAGACTATTTTGTAGCAGTTGCCAATGGAAAAGATGGAAATGCTGGCACAAAGGAGGCGCCGTTTCTCACTCTTGAGAAGGGGGTGAGCGTTCTTTTGCCAGGTGACACCTTGAATGTAAGAGGCGGCACATATCAAAGGTCGAAATACCTGTGGAGTCCGCCGAATGGCGATTCTTGGGAAAATGCTATTACGATCAAAAATTATAAGGGTGAAAAAGTAACTGTTAAACCACTACCGGGTTATTCTGTCTTTGAGTTTGAACCAGGCAGTCAATTCATTGTTATGGATGGTTTCATCATCGATGCAAAAGGCGGGCATGGAGGGATTCGGACCGGTGAAGGCAGCCATCATATTCGTATTATGAATGGTGAAGTCATGAATGCTCCTAGCCAGGGTATTCTTGCCGGAAAAAATTCCGAATATTTTGAATTCATTAACCTTCGAATTCATGATAATGGAACTACAGATCTTGATCATGGCATTTATCTCGCTTCAAACCACCATCTTGTGAAGGATTGCTCAATTTATCGAAATGCTGGTTGGGGAGTACATATTTATAGTTCTGGGAACCGGCCGAGCTTTAATGTCGTGATGAATAATAAAATTTTTGACAATGCTCGCCTCGGGCACCGAGGAGCAGGAATAGGGCTTTATAGTGGGGAAGGAAATATGGCTATAAATAATCTAATCTGGGGAAGCCTACAGATTGGAATCCAAATACATTATGATGCATTAACCTCAAAAGTTTACAATAATACTGTTTATGGAAATAAAAGTGGGATTCTTGTTGGAACAAGGGCAAAAAATAGCAAAGTTGTTAATAATATCAGCTATAATAATTCAAGTAATAACTTTGAAAACGCAGGAGAAAATACATCGTCTAACAATAATCTGACAGAGAATCCGTTATTTATTGATGCTTCGAAGCGAGATTTTCACCTTCAATCTGGAAGTCCTGCAATTTTAGCAGGTTCAATAATATCTGAGGTGGCTTATGATTTTGAATATAAGCCACGCTCTTCGAATGCCAATTATGATATTGGTGCCTTCCAAGCCGGTGAATCTTTGGCGCCCCCAACCGCTTTAAAGATTCTGAATCGTTAGAATTGGCTAAAAGAAGATTTAAATGCTGCTTTATCCCTGAATACTATTTTTCAAAAAAGGAAAATTGATTCAATAGGGGGTCATTAATAGTCTGTGAACATTTGGAGATTTTGGACAAGGAGCTTTTTGCAAAGGCGAAAAATCCTGCACTAAGAAAGTATCCCAAAGCCCTTTGTTCGTTGAATAATATTCCTTCCTTTAGCTAGCGTATTAAATTACAATTAATGAGTTCTTGATAAGTGGTCTATTGAGAATGAAGGCATCGGCATTTCGGGTAGGGGTAATTTTTTAAGAAAACATATACTGCTTTACATGAAATTGTGACCACCTTTAAACCACAATTATCTCATAAAAGAGGATGCCAAAGGATAAAAGCTAGCTTTGGACGATCGAACGATGGACGGACCAAAGGCCTAGTTAATTTGGTGCTAGCAAAGTCCTCAAAAAGATATCTGGATTTCTGAAGTGGCCCGGCTCCATGGGCTGGCGATGGTGAAGATGGAGCAACTGAACCGGGCATCTCACAACCGCAAGTTTTTCGGGTGTTGGTTGTTCGCTCAAAAGCTGAACCGAAAAACCGCTATGAGGTACCTCGTCGCTCAACCTGCCTTAATATGGGGTGACAAAGCTGCAGGAGCTCATTCAGCCATTTCCAACCTACGGGTTCCGGTACTTGTGGGCGCTGGTGCGATACCGAGAGGGGCTAATGGTCAATGGGATAGCAATGTATTTCCCCACGGATGAAGGGTTGGTTAATTCCATCGGCGTTTCTGAACTCTGCATCGACGCATGCAACGGCTGCGAAATTGTCCTCCAGCAAGTAACCAATTAGGAATGATGGAAGTGACCCCATATTCCGTTTGCCGAGACGGCTGGGGCTATCCGATCTAGGTGCTTGATTGGCACGGTGTCGAAGTCACTGGGTTTGAGTTTGCCTTATACTGAAGAGCCAAGGAAACGACTTGTCTCGCCTGGTTTGAGACATTGTGTCCTGGCGGAAGAACTCCCCTGCTTCGGGGTGATAAGGGTTGGATCTTCCAGACTCTGTGGGTCCGCTAAACTTGTCGACACTATAAACTACCACAAAAATTTATCACGTCTTATACGCCGGAACCGAATGGGCTCATTGAACGCTTTTTTGGGAATCACAAAGAGGAATGGGTGTAGCAACAACACTTTAATGGTTTTGCGGAGGCCCAGCAACCGATCACATGAAGGTGGCGTGGGTACAAAAGAAGGAGCGTCTGCATTAAGCATTATGGTACCAGAGCCCTCGACAATTTTGGCAAGAACAACATTTACAGGTGACATGATTTCAGGGGAACACTATAAAAAATGGTAAAACATAGTGGTAAGGGCTCGGTTTATATGGTAGCCAATGGCAATGTAATAAACGGTATTCCTGAAATCTCAACCTTTGTTCAAAGTCAGGCAAGCTCCATGCGGATGGCTGGATGGGAAGTTTTTTTGGGTATAGTTGATGACCGCACCTCTATCAAAGGTATTATCAGAAACATCAGAAGGCTTCAGGGTGAGGTTGGCCAAAAAAAGCCAGATCTGGTGCATGTACTTTATGGGTCAATGACCGCTTTGGTCAGCTATTTAGGTAAAAGAAAACTTCCTTTAGTTTTATCATTTTGTGGTAGTGATTTATTGGGAGTTCCTGCCCCAAGTTTTGCTTGGCGAGTGCGCGAATGGGTGGGTCGGTTTATTGGGCTCTGGGTTGCCGGACGATCTGCTGCCATCATTGTGAAAAGTAATAATCTCTTGCAAAGCTTACCCAAAAATCTAAGAGAGAAGGCAGCAATTATTCCAAATGGAGTTGATGTAAATTTTTTTCGGCCCATTGAAAAAAAAGAGGCGCGTGCAAAGCTTGGTTGGTCTCAAGAGGCCAGAGTGGTTGTATTCAATCCTAGTAAGGATCATAATCAATATGTTAAAAATTTTAATCTTGCCCGTCGGACTGTTGAAGATCTCGCTAGATATGTGCCAAACACATCCTTGCAATTGATTGCAAATGTAAGTGCTGAAGAGGTGCTCCTGCGGTTGAATGCGGCCGATTGTCTACTTGTGACTTCATTGCATGAAGGATCGCCAAATATTGTTAAGGAAGCGATGGCCTGCAATCTGCCAGTAATTTCCGTCCCATGCGGAGATGTGCCGGAACGGCTTGTGGGGGCCTTTCCTGGTGGTGTTTATCCCTATGATGCATTGGCGCTTTCAGCGGGGATACAGGAAGTATTTAAATTCAAGGAACGATCGAATGGCCTTGAGCAACTCATTGCACAAGGATTAACTGCGGATTTAATCGCAGAACGATTAACTCAAATTTACTGCAAAGTACAGACTGAAAACATTTTTAATAAATAAAATGTCTATAAGGCAAAACTACCTCAATTCCATTGAATTTCTCAATTTCTGTTAGTTCTAACCTCTGTGCGTTTTCAGGAAAAATGCCTGTAGCTACAGTAATGAGAGGATTTTTATTTGAAAAGGAAATCTCCTGAATCGGCACAAGTTGAAGAAGAGAGGATCCAGACTGCCTATGAGAAACGAAAAGGGAATATTCTCTATTCATGGTTGGATCCCAGCCTTGTTTTTCTGACGCAGGAACGGGAACGCCGAATATTGTTTGTTCTGAAACAGTTAGGCTTTTCTTCCTTAAATACTATAAAACTTCTTGAAATAGGCTGTGGAACAGGGTTTTGGCTTCGCGAGTTTATTAAATGGGGGTTTGAGGCAGAACATATCACTGGAATTGACCTTCTTCCCGAACGGGTGAGGATTGCAAGGCAACTTTGCCCTCAAAATGTACAAATTAAATGTGGGACTGCGACTAAGCTTGGATTTTCCGACAGATCCTTTGATGTTGTTTTTCAATCGACAGTTTTTTCTTCTGTGCTTGATCCCACTATGAGACAACAAATTGCTGGAGAAATGCTGCGAGTAGTTAAGTTAGATGGTGTCATTCTTTGGTATGATTTTCATGTGAATAATCCCAGGAATCCGGATGTTCAGGGAGTGAACAAACGGGAAATCGAAAGGCTTTTTCCGAAATGCAGGGTTGACCTTCGCAGGATTACTTTAGCTCCTCCTATTTCTCGATTTCTCGCGCCCTTTTCCTTTTTGACATGTTATCTGTTGGAAAGATGCAAAATCTTAAACACTCATTACCTCGGCGTTATTCGAATGTTATAAGTGAATTTGTTTTTTAAGTTTCATTCAATGGAATCTGATCGCTGTTGGTGTGTATGAGTCCATTTGGTATTGTCGAAAATTGCCTTCCTGCAGTTTCAGTGGTCATTCCCTGTCGTAACGAACGAGATGGTATTGAGGCCTGTTTGCAGTCTCTATTGAAACAAGAATCGCCTCCTGGAGGATTTGAAATAATTGTTGCTGATGGTATGTCTGATGATGGAACACGCGATATTCTTACCAACCTGTCGGACGAAATTTCGAATGTGCATATGGTCGATAACCCACGTCTCATTACACCTTGCGGAATGAATGCCGGAATTGCCATGGCTAGGGGCCGATATATTGCCATTATGGGTGCACATAATCGATATGCTCCTGACTATTTGGTACAGGCTCTGCAGGTGCTGGAATTTAATCAGGCGGACAATGTTGGTGGGACTATGTTGTGCGAAGGAGAATCCTGGGTTCAGCGAGCTATTGCCATTGCCCACCATAGCCCGTTTTCGGTAGGAGGTGCCAGGTGGCATCGCCTGCAGTATGAAGGTCCGGCTGATACGGTGTTCGGAGGGGTCTATCGCCGAACCGTTTTTGAGAAAATCGGTTTTTTTGATGAGGATTTGATTCGCAATCAGGATGACGAGTTTAATTTGCGCTTGAAAAAGGCAGGGGGGACTATTTGGCAGTCCCCTCGTATTAAAAGCTGGTATCGCCCGCGCGGATCCTTACTGGCACTTTTCCGGCAATATCAACAATATGGCTACTGGAAAGTGCGGGTGATTCAAAAACACCGGCTACCTGCATCAATTCGACATCTGGTTCCAGGAGGGTTCCTATTGTTCCTTGGATTTCTGTTGACTCTGGCTCCCTGGTCAGCACTGGCCATGTGGGGTTTTCTTGGAACGCTCAGCATCTATGCTTTATTTACCGTTGGCGCTTCTTTGGTATGTGCGGCCCGCTCAGAGTGGCGTTTTTTCCCCATTCTCCCAATTGTATTTGCATGTTATCATTTTGGCTATGGAATAGGATTTCTTGGTGGAATTTGGGATTTTGTCATTCGGCGCAAGGGCCCGCATACGACTTATACTCAACTCACCCGTACCTCGAAACCTTCCTCGTGATTCTTTGTGTCAATTGCGTTTTGAAGGTAGATACCATTCATAATAACACAGCAAGTTGAAGGTTACGTGGAACATCTTCGAAACCTTAGTTGCTCTAATTGATCACCGAACCTTTGCCATGGGTTTAGGCTGATATATGAATTTTGGCCTTTTGAAATTTCCTTTTGGCCAAAAAATTCCGATAAAAATTTTTGGTTTCCACGATGATACCCGTTTATAGGTTCTTTGTGTAGTTTTCTGCTACTCAGCTTTTTTGTTAGTAAGAATACGGCTGATCTGTCAAGCTGTTTTGTTGCCAAGAGATCTTGCACCAGGGACAAATGATGAAATCCCATATAGGATCTTCATAGCATTTGCAAAGATTCTTTGCGCTGGGTCGAGCTGATATGTGGTTTACGAAAAGGCCATGGTTTAGGAGGTTTCCTCCTGTCTCTTCATGGACTTAAGCCTGACTAACACCAGGCAGGTATTTCATAATTTGGGCTGAGGTTCGATGTGAGTATCCGGATGACAAATGGTGAAATTTCAGAATTAGCAGTTTTTTTAATTTAAAAGAGGGAGTTTTGCCAATGAGCACCTTGGAGAGCGGACAGCAATCGAATTGGTCTCGTGTCGCAGTCGTAGGAACCGGCTATTGGGGTAAAAACCTGGTTCGGAATTTTCACGAACTCCATGCGCTTGCCGCCATTTGTGACAGTGACGATGAACGCCTTGGTGTCATGAGCCAGCAATATCCCGGTTCTAAGTCGATCCAATCCTATAGTGAAATTCTCTGCGACTCCACCATTCAAGGAGTGGTAATTGCTACGCCGGCTGAAACGCATGCCGCGCTGGTGCGCGAGGCCTTATTGGCCGGAAAAGATGTGTTGGTCGAAAAACCGCTTTGTCTTTCCGTAGAGGAAGGCCGTATGCTGGTTGAACTGGCACGGGAGCGACAACAAATTCTTATGGTGGGGCATTTGTTATGGTATCATTCCGCCGTCCTGAAGCTGAAACAGATGATTGCCGAAGGGGAACTGGGTCGTCTCCAATACATATATTCCAATCGTCTCAATTTGGGGAAAATCCGCCGTGAAGAAAATATTTTATGGTCCTTTGCCCCCCATGACATTTCGGTGATTCTAGGATTGGTGGGAGAAGTGCCGAATCGGGTGCTTGCACAGGGCGGAAATTATCTTCACCAGGAAATTGCCGATGCCACCGTGAGTTTGTTGTCCTTTCCCAGCGGAGTGAAAGCGCATATTTTTGTGTCCTGGCTCCATCCCTTCAAAGAGCAAAAGCTCATTGTCGTCGGGGATAAGAAAATGGCGGTGTTCGATGATATGGAAAAGAAGGATAAGCTCTTGCTCTACTCTCATTCGATCAATTGGAAACATCAGATTCCCGTGGCCAATAAGGCAGAGGCACAAGTGGTAGCCTTGGATACGACAGAGCCGTTGCGATCAGAATGCGAGCATTTTTTGGACTGTATTGAAACCAGGAGATCTCCACGTACGGATGGGCAGGAAGGGCTGCGTGTCTTGAGTGTTCTCCAGCAGTGTCAGCAGGCCCTTGATGGTGAGAAAAGTCAGACCTTATCCCTATCCCTCCCAACGCCTTCGAAATCCCCTCTCCCCCCATCATTTTTTGTGCATGCATCGGCTTTTGTCGATGATCAGGTGGAAATTGGAGAGGGCACTTCAATCTGGCATGTCTCGCATGTGCTGAAGGGGAGCCGGATAGGGAGCAATTGCAAGATTGGCCAGAATGTGGTGATTGGCCCTCGTGCACTCGTGGGAAATGGCGTGAAAATTCAGAATAATGTGTCGGTGTATGAAGGAGTCACTTTGGAGGACTTCGTGTTTTGCGGCCCGTCCATGGTCTTTACGAATGTCATGAATCCCCGAAGCGAAATTCCCCGTATGCAGGAATTAAAACCCACGCGTGTGCGGAAGGGGGCCACTCTGGGGGCCAACTGTACGATTCTGTGTGGTGTGACCATCGGGGAATATGCTTTTGTGGGTGCTGGGTCAGTGGTGACGAAGGACATCCCGAATTATGGACTGGTAGCCGGCTCTCCGGCCAAACTGATCGGGTGGATGTGCGCCTGTGGGACGAAATTAGTCTGGAACGGGGAGAGGGCGGTGTGTGGCTGTGGTGAACACTATCTGAAGGTCGGTGCCAGCGTCTCTCAACTTATTAACAAGAAGAAATGAGGTGTTTCGTGAATGTACCCTTACTGGATTTGCATGCTCACCATGCAGCCATTAAAAAAGATATGGTGTGTGCGATTGAAGCGGTGCTCGAGAAGGGCGATTTTATATTAGGCGGAGAGGTAAAAAAATTGGAGGACCGGATTGCTGAATATTCGCAGACACGCTTTGGCATTGGCGTCTCATCCGGGACCGATGCATTGCTGGTATCACTTATGGCACTGGGGATCGGCCAAGGAGACGAGGTAATCACCACCCCCCTCTCGTTTTTCGCCACAGCTGGCGTCATTTCGCGGGTGGGAGCTATCCCGGTATTCGTGGATGTGGATCCGGTCACCTACAATCTGGATCCTCACAACATCGCTAAAGCGGTAACATCGAAAACGCGGGCCATTATCCCGGTCCATCTCTATGGGCAATGTGCCGATATGGCGCCAATTTTGGTTGTGGCCAGGGAATATGGCCTGGCGGTGATTGAAGATGCGGCACAAGCGATTGGTGCCGAATACCGGGATGGCTGTCGTGCGGGAAGTATGGGGAATTTGGGATGTTTGTCCTTTTTCCCGAGTAAAAATCTTGGCGCGGTAGGGGATGGCGGCATGGTGGTGACCAATGACGAAAATCTGGCTGACCGAGTGCGTTTACTCCGAACGCATGGCGGGCGTCCTAAATATTACCACAAGGTGATTGGAGGGAACTTTCGTCTCGATACGATTCAAGCCAGTGTGTTAAACGTGAAGCTGGCATATTTGGATCAATGGACGGCTTTGCGCCAACAGCATGCGGAACAGTATGAACGGTTGTTTTCAGAAAGCGGCTTGATTGAAAAGACGGGGTTACGATTGCCGGTCGCGGTGTACCGAGAGAGCAATGTGAAACATTTTCATATTTACAATCAATTCGTCATTGGACTTCCCAATCGGGAAGCGCTTCGGGCCTTCATGAAAGATAAAGGCATCGGAACCGAGGTTTATTACCCGGTCCCGTTTCATCTGCAGGAGTGTTACCAGTCCTTGGGTTATTCTGAAGGGGATTTTCCCGAGGCCGAGCAGGCTAGCCGTGATTTGCTGGCAATCCCTGCATATCCTGAACTTACTTTTCAACAACAGGAATATGTGGTGAACAGTATACGAGAGTTTTATTTATCAAAAAATTCAATTCGAAGTGAAAAGTAATGGATCGATTTCTACCCTTTCATGTTCCTGATATCGGGGAGGAAGAAATTCAGTCGGTGGTCGAGACTCTTCGTTCAGGTTGGTTAACCACAGGTTCAAAGACCAAGCATTTCGAGGCGGAGTTTGCGCAGCGGGTAGAGGCTCGACATGCTGTGGCACTGAATTCCTGTACGGCTGCTTTGCATCTTGCCCTCGAAGCCGTTGGCGTGACCGAAGGCGACGAGGTCATTGTGCCCACCATGACCTTTGCCGCCACCGCAGAGGTGGTGCATTACCTCAAGGCGAAACCGGTGTTGGTGGACTGCCGGGCTGATACCTTGAATATTGATGTAGCCCAGATTGAAAAAGCGATCTCGCCGAGAACAAAAGCGATCATACCTGTTCATTATGCCGGTCAGCCCTGTGAAATGAATCGCATTCTGGAGATTGCTAGATTTCATCATTTGAAGGTTATTGAGGACGCTGCCCACGCTCTTCCGACCCGTTATCGTGGAAGGATGGTCGGGTCGTTGGGAGATATTACGTGCTTTTCTTTTTATTCAACCAAAACGATCACGACTGGTGAAGGGGGGATGGCCACGACTGAAAATGCTGAATGGGCAGAGCGCATGCGAATTTTAAGTCTGCACGGCATCTCGCGGGATGCCGTGAATCGATATACCCCTGAGGGCACCTGGTATTACGAGATTTGCTATCCTGGGTATAAGTATAATCTGACGGATATTGCGGCAGCACTAGGAATTCCCCAGCTACACAAATGCGACCGCTTTGGAACGATCCGCCAGCGGTACGCCACCCTCTATAATGAAGGTTTTAAGGGGATTCCGGAAATTACGGTACCCCATGTTGCTGACGATGTGGAGCATGCCTGGCACCTCTACGTCATTCAGTTGGATCTGGAACGGTTACGGATCGGACGGAACGAAATGATCGATCTTCTGAAGAAACAGGGCATCGGAACCAGTGTGCATTTTATCCCCTTGCATCTTCACCCCTATTATAGGGATAATTACGGGTGTCTCCCCATTAATTTCCCTGTGGCTAGTTCCGTATTTGAACGCATTATATCTCTCCCTATTTATCCTAAAATGACAGAAATGGATATCCAATACGTCATTGAGGTGGTCGCAAAACTTATCAAAGCGCACCGGCGATAAGTAATCGAGGCATTGAGACTCGGATTCTTGAAGCTTTCTAGTGGATACATAGCATGTTTCCCCCCTCCTTATGGTGGTAGCTCTATTTTTCCATCAAATTGGAAAATGATAGAGCTCGAAATTCATATTCCAGCGAAATGATTACAATGTTCATTCAGGAGTACCGGTGATGACTAAGCGTGTTGTTGACACTCTTGGTGCGTTTTTTGGCTTGGTGGTATGTATGCCCCTCTTTGTTGTGCTCGCTATTCTTATCAAAATGGATTCCCGAGGACCTGTCTTATTTCGACAGGTGCGCGTGGGTCTGGGGTTTAGGCCATTTTGTTTATATAAGTTTCGTACGATGGCATCGGACGCCTCAAGAAAAGGAGGGGAACTGACCATCGGCGAAGATCCTCGTGTGACCCGCCTCGGACGATTTTTGCGCCGGTTGAAACTTGACGAGCTTCCGCAGCTGTTCAATGTCTTGATAGGTGATATGAGTCTGGTGGGCCCTCGTCCGGAAGTGGCCTATTATGTCGAAAAGTTTAAAGAGGACTATTGCGATGTTTTAACGGTCCGGCCTGGTTTAACGGATCTGGCTTCTCTGAAGTATATCGATGAACAGGGTGTGCTCGGAAAGGTCGAGAAACCCGAA
Source organism: Nitrospirales bacterium (assembly GCA_021604105.1). Lineage (GTDB taxonomy): Bacteria > Nitrospirota > Nitrospiria > Nitrospirales > UBA8639 > Nitrospira_E. The sequence goes on from BQIW01000046.1 coordinate 26,272, forward strand.
GATGAGTATACAAATACGATCCTGCCGGAAAAAATCCGATTAGCAAAATTATATATCGAACATGCCTCATTGGCTTTTGACCTTGCCGTTATTGCTCAGACGTTATTACAACTGCTGGGGTTGCGGAGTGTCATTTTGAAGGTTACCGATCGTGATAATCATGATGAGGTGGCTTTTCTTGAAGGTTCGGTACTTTTCCAGTTTATCACCAAATATCGCCGACCCATTATTATTACGTTGGATCTGGCATTAATTGTTTTGGCCTATTATCTGGCGTTCTGGTTGAGGTTTGACGGCAACATCCCCGAAGAGGCCGGCCAACTTTTTCTCAGGACATTGCCAGGGCTGCTTGCGATTCGTGGGATTGCCTTTATGATTTTCAGGCTCAATGAAGGGCTGTGGAGATATATTAGTATCTGGGATTTAAAGAAAATTACGGGTGGGGTGTTGGCTGGAACCATAGTGTTCTATGGCTTCGTCAAATGGGGATTCGGTATAACCGGATATCCTCGGTCCATCTTTATCATCGATAGTATCCTGTTGGTCGGATTTTTGTGTGGGATCCGGCTTGCGGTTCGAATCTTTCGAGAGCGAAAGATTTTGCGAAAGACGAAACGTGTTCTCATTATTGGGGCTGGCGATGCGGGGGAAAACATCGTTCGGGAGATGCAATCACATTCCACCTCTTCTTATACGCCAATTGGATTTGTGGACGATGATGTCTCCAAAGTGAGCAAGCGCATCCATGGGGTCAAAGTTCTGGGGACACGCCAGGACCTGTCACGCATTCTTCAAACTCATAAGCCGGAGGAAGTGTTAGTGGCCCTGCCCGGGACGAATTCAGCTGTTCTTCGAGACATTACGGCACTGTTGGCCCCCTTTAACGTGCGCATCAAAACACTCCCGAATTTGGGTGATATCCTGGAAGGCAAAGTCACAATCAGTCAGATACGGGATCTCGCAATTGAAGACCTGCTTCAGCGCCCCCCCGTGGGATTGGATCCTCAGCCAGTACGCAATTTAATCGAAGGGAAGCGGGTCTTGGTGACCGGGGCTGGCGGGTCTATTGGTTCGGAACTCTGCCGCCAAATTGTCGCGCTTGCTCCCAAAGCGATCATTTTATATGAACGACACGAGAATAGTTTATACGCAATTGCGGGGGAGTTGGCTGATCAGGGGAATTCCGGTGTGATTCATGAAGTGCTGGGAGATATCACTGATGTTCCCCGTCTCCACGAGACATTTAAGACCTATCATCCGGAGATAATCTTCCATGCGGCGGCTCACAAGCATGTTCCGTTAATGGAGGTGAATCCTGGGGAGGCGTTCAAGAACAATATCCTGGGCACTCGTTTAGTGGCTGAAGCGGCCGCGCATTTCGGTGCCGAGCATTTTGTGTTGATTTCTACAGATAAGGCCGTGAATCCTTCCAGTGTAATGGGAGCGACCAAACGGGTCGCGGAATTGGTTGTCCAGGCTATGGCGAGTCAGAGTCAGACACGATTTCTGACTGTTCGCTTTGGCAATGTCTTGGGCAGTAATGGCAGTGTCGTGCCGCGCTTCCAAAAACAGATCAAGGCTGGGGGACCAGTCACTGTCACGCATCCGGAGGTGCGCCGCTACTTTATGCTGATTCCAGAAGCGGTGATTTTAGTATTGCAGGCTGCAGCCATTGGAGAGCAAGGCGCGATTTATGTCCTGGAGATGGGTGGACAAATTAAACTGGTGGATCTCGCGCGTAACCTCATCCGACTCTCCGGGCATGTACCGGAGAAAAATATTCCTATCCAGTTTATCGGTCTTCGCCCTGGGGAAAAACTCGAAGAAGAATTGGTGGGCGAATGTGAGCAAGCTGTCCCTTCATCGATTGATAAGATCCTCAGGATTCAATCGGGACAATCCTTTGATCCGGCATTCCTGAATAATATTTTGAGCAAGCTGGAGGACGTACAAATATTGGGTCATTCACCATCGGTTATTGAGCTTCTTCAGCAGTTGGTGCCGGCTTTCCATCGTCCAGAAATTTTGGAAATGGCCGCGATGGGTGAAGAATATCAAATTCGATAAGGGAGCTTGCTGAAATCACCGAGTTTGACCGATGGTGGGTGATCACATGTTGAGCCTCGGTTTTGGTGGAAAACAGGCAGGGTCTAAGGTTCCGGTTATTCTTAATTTTTAAATTGATTCATCCGAGAGGGGGAGTAAGTTCCTATATTTATTGGCCTTGATAGAATTTAGTTTTATAGGTTAACCTCTATGGTTAGCTTAAAAATTCCATAAATAAGGGCCTCCTCGTTAATAAGGGAGTTGCGAAGTGCCATCGTCAGGTAAATTTATAAGTGCATGAAAATTAATACAATTTTGGTAAATTGAGAAGGTCATTTTCAACTATTCCTCTGCCATGGTGTTTCCTGCTGCAACGAAGTGAACAGGTTAGGGTCTACAGAGGATTTGTTAGTTATGAAGGAAAAATAAGATGAGAATTCTAATGGTTGTGGCTACGTTTATTCTTCTGTGCGGGTGTAATTCTGGATGGAAGGGAATGAAAACCGTTAATGCCTCAAGTTTGGAACCCAATGGTTACCCTGCTCTTTCTGGAAAAACAAATGTTGAAGGTCCAACGAGGGCTCATGGTCAAGAGAAGGAACAAATCAGCATCGATGATCCGCGTTATATCATCCAACCCGGCGACCAATTAAGCGTAAAATTCTTTTTTAATCCGGAGTTAAACGAAGAAGATTTAGTGGTGAGGCCTGATGGACAAATTTCCCTTCAATTAGTTCATGAAGTGAAGGCGGCAGATTTGACCCCCTTGCAGCTCAAAGGCGTTTTAGAGAAAAAATATGTTGGACAACTAAAAAACCCCGAGATTGCCGTCATTGTTCGTTCAATTCGGGAGCCTTATAGAATCTATGTCGATGGAGAAGTTAAGACACCGGGTGAATATGAAATGGTCGGGTCATTAAGTGTATTGCAAGCAATTGCGCGGGCCGGGGGTATGAAGGAAGACACGGCGAAGAAAAGTGAGGTAAAGGTCATCCGGGAGGATCAGGATGGTCAGAGGTTTGTCATTAATGTGGATTTGGATGGAGCCCTCAATGGAGGTGATCTGAGTCAGGATATTCGACTGCTTCCGTCTGATATGGTCTATGTACCCAGGTCATTTTGGTAAGTTAATGTGTTTGCAAGTGAAAGAATGTTACCTGGTTTTCCAGGCTCAATACTTATATAGATCAATAATGAGTTTAATTGACTCCTTGACTCCAATTCCCCTTAGCTTGCTTGGGAGTTACCATTTGAGAACTATAAGCTATTAATTCGTTGAATACTCCGATCGCTTGTGTTGGGGATCTTTTATTTAGCATTATTTTAGGATTAATAGAGATTTGCTTTGAAAAGGGATGAAAGGAATATCGTGGATATTACAAAGATTCATTTAGCTTTTCGACCTTTCTACAGACATAGGCTAATTATGACAATCTCATGGTCTTTTTTACTTGCACTCGTCATGTTTGGGGTTATTCTCTTCCCTCAGGTTTTTTCTTATGCGGACCCTGGGTCAGGAACTAAAAATATTTCGAGTTCGGCAGATGTTGAAAAATCCGACAATCAGGTATTTTCGATTATGAAGCAACAACTCCGTTCTTATCAACAGAGTCTGGAGGAATCGGAGGGCCGTCTTCAAGATTTTCAACGGAAGCATGGAATTATTCTCATTGAAACGCAAATGAATCATCTTCTTGAACAGCGTAAATCTTTGGACAATTCATTAAAAGAGGCCGAAAACCAAGTCAAGGGTTTTCAAGAGAAACTTGCCTGGATTCAGGGTCAGATTAGCCAGATTCCTCCCGAAGTTCCTCTTTCGAGTTCGGACAAAGAAGGAGGGCTTGTTGGTGGGGCCAAGAATAATTTACTGAGCCTCCAATTAAAGGAGCAGGAATTATTGAATAAATATAACGAAAACAACCCTCATATTCAGTCTCTTCGAAGGGAAATGGAATTGATTAATCAGTTCATTGAGGAACAGAAAGCGTTCTCCACCGGCAAGAACCCCCTCTATCTTGAGATGGAAATGCAATTATTTCACACGCAAGCTGAGCTCGTCTCGGCCGAAGCCCAAGCTGGAGTGATCAAACAACAGATTGCTGAAGTGGACAAGGAGCTGAATAGGCTAAGAAATTTGGGACCGGAACTCGATGAACTGCGGCGCCAAGTCACAGCAGATGAAAAAAATTACATAAATTATCTCACCAAAGTAGGGAAGACTCCACCACAAGATTACCAAGTTCAGGTTGGGGATCAGCTCGATATTAAATTCTTTTTTAATCCGGAACTCAATGAAACCGTCTTGGTTCGTCCTGATGGGCGTATCGCTTTGCAGTTGGTCGGTGAAATCACTGTTGTTGGACAGACGGTGCAACAAATTCGATCGATTTTAATCAAGACGTATTCCGGACAACTCAAGAACCCAGAAGTGGCTGTCCTTCTTCGATCAACTAATGTGCCTGGGGAGGAAACAACCGGCACCACATCAGCCCTAGGAACTTCTGGAGTGAAATGAAATATGGAAACTGAGTACTCTGAAGCGGGAGATGGTTTTCCTTACCCTCTAGGAAGTGTTCGGGATATCCTGACCGCTCTTTTTAAGCATAAAACTAAGATTGTTACTGTTTTTTTAATAATATTTGGAATTGTTGCCGGCTATGTTTTTACATTGGTCCCTCTCTATGAGGCTCGAACCAGTCTGCTTCTGAAGCTTGGAAGGGAACATATATTCCGTCCTGAAGTAGGAAAAGATAATCAAATTGTGGAATATAATGAGGCTGCTGCGCTTCAATCAGAGATAGAAATTATTTCTAGTAAAGACCTCATAAGACGAGTCGTGAGTACTTTAGGCGTTGAAAAAGTCTATCCAGAATTTTTAGATCCTTCATTGGAGATTCACAACCCTTTAGAGAAAGGTGTTTCAACTTTTTTGAAAAATCTGTCACCCATCCCGGTCAAGGGTTCGAGTGTGCTAGAAATATCATATTTAAATCCACGACCTGAGGTAGCAGCTGAAGCACTCAATCTCCTTGTTGATTTATTGAAAGAGAAACATCTTCAAGTGTTTAGCGACCCGAAGGCTTCGTTTTTAACGAATCAGTTAAATGACTACCAGGAAAAGTTGGAACAGTCAGAAGCAGATCTTCAGGCTTTTAAACGTAAGCATGATCTTTCCTCACCCCTTCTCGAGCAACAACGCCGCCTCCTGGACCAGCGGGCCACCCTGGATAGTAATTACAAAACGACTAAAAACAAGCTGCAAGGATTGGCAGGTAAAATTGTTGCACTTGATACTCAGATGAAAACCATTCTCGAAAGTATTTCTGTTTCCAAGGTGGAAGAAGGGGGGAACCTGGAAAAGGCAAAAGCGGAATTGTTTGCTCTAAAACGTGAGGAACAAAAGCTTCTAACAAAATACACCGAAACGAGTTTTCCTGTTTTGAACCTTCGAAAAGAAATTGACCAGATGGAAGCTTTTATTCTTGCCGAACAGAAAAACGAGCGAGCGAATACCATAGCAAGTGGAAAGAAAGCGATGTACAGCCAGCTTGAAAAGGAGCGGTTGGGAGCCATATCTGAGGAAACGACTCTCCAGGCAAGCAGTCAGGTGATTGCCCTTCAAATCGAGGATCTTGACAAGAAAATCCAGAGGCTCGACGAATTAAATAAGGAACTGATTGTCCTGGAGCGGCAGAGGGCAGCTGATGAGCAAAATTACAATTTATATCTTTCTCGAGTAGAGGAAGCGAATGTATCTGAAGAAATGGACCGGCTCAAAATGGCCAACATTAGTGTGATCCAGCGGGCTGAGGTCCCCGGGGGGCCAGCTGGACGCTCTCCATTACTGCTTATAACCCTGGGAGGTATTCTGGGGATTATGACTGGAACAGGATTTGGGCTTCTTTTAGAGTACTTCCAAGGTGCCTATACCCGCCCGGAACAAGCGGCCAACGATCTAAACCTTCCCCTCCTGGCTACTTTCGGTCAAAAACTGTAGACAGAAACTTAATACTATGTACCTAGCATTTTACGGTCTCAAAAAGGAACCATTTCATACTACTCCTGACCCGAATTTTCTATATCTGAGCCCCAGCCATAAGGAAGCGATGGGGGCGATTATTTATGGAATTGAGCGAAGAAAAGGTTTTGTCGCCATTTTTGGCGAAGTCGGAGTAGGAAAAACGACGATTATCCGTGCGTACCTTGAAAAAACGAGTGACCGAAAACAGAAAACCGTCTATATTCTTAACCCAGTTTTATCCTTTCATGGGCTTCTGACCGACATATTTCGAAGCCTTGATCTTGTACCGTCACATGATGATTCGGCTCAGATGGTCAATCAACTTCAGGAAGCATTGATTCAGGAATACCGGTCGGACAGTACGGTTGTGCTGGTCATTGACGAAGCCCAAAACATGCCGGTTAAAACATTGGAACAGTTGCGACTGCTCTCTAATCTGGAAACATCTACAGACAAGCTTATCCAAATTGTTTTAATCGGGCAGCCGGAATTAACAACATTACTGAATCATCCTACATTGAAATCCTTGAACCAGCGCATTGCCCTTCGGGCAACGATACAACCGCTGCAATCGAAAGAGAGTCAAGCCTATATCGAACATCGAGTTGCACTGTCTTCTTCAACCGGGACGCCTTTATTTACGCAAGGAGCCATGAAGCTGATTATTCGCGAGGCTCAGGGCATTCCACGGAGAATTAATATTCTTTGCGATAATGCCTTGATTACTGGATATGGCAGGCAACAAAAACCCGTCTCTATTAGCGAGGTACGAGAAATTCTTGTTGACATCGATGGCCCTCGTTCATCTTATCTGGTGAAGTGGGCGGTTGGTGTGGCCGTGATCATACTCTTGGCGATTGGGGCATTTTTGTTAAGCCCGATCTTTCTTCCTGAAAACGCCGGCCTATCCCAAGTAGATTTGAGTGAACGTGACAGCCAGAACGCGAGGGCGACCTCCTCTGAAAAAATGTCTGAGGAAAGCATGGGTCAACTTGGGGACCAGTCGATACCTATGGCCTCATCTGTCTCTCAAACGGAACGACCTATTTCTCATGCCGATACAGGGGAAATGGATTCTGGTTTGACGGAAAAATCCATCGAAAAGGTACTAGAAACATCCAAGTCTGATGGTAAAATCAGGGATCACACGGAAGTGGTTTCAAAGTCAAGCCAGGGTTCACCAGTAACCAGGGCCGTTAAAGAGGGGGATAATTTGAGTCGAATTGCCAATGAAGCCTATGGTTCTTCAAGCCGGCAATATGTGGAATGGCTCCGTCGGCATAACCCGCAAATCAGCGATCCCGATATCATTCTTCCAGGTCAAAAGATCGTGTTACCTGAGTATGTGAAAGAATAAGACAACATTATGAGTAAAATTTACGATGCTCTACAAATTGCCTATGGAGAAAAGTTGGCCTCAGGCAATGAGTCAAAAAAGGTGCCCATAGAAGTTCCTTCTGTATCGATCCCGTCCCCTTCGTTATTACAAGTTCAAAGTGCCACGTCTATCCAAAGGCTTTACAACGAATCCGAATTGATGGTTATGGCTCAAAATATTGCGGCGCTTCTTCCAAGTCCTGAAAAAAACGTCATTCAGTTCATTGGGTCAAGAAAGGGAGAAGGCACGTCAACTCTTGTTCGGGAATTTGCTCTGGTTTCCTCTCAGCACAGCAAAAAGCCTGTTCTTCTTGTCGAAGCAGATCTCATGCAGCCTTGTCAGTATCAGGCATTCGGAATCGAGGCTAAATCCCCTCTGGACCATGTCTTAAAAGATGGGAAAGCTCTTGATGGTGTCGTTTCTCAGGTTGAACAATCGAATCTTTTCCTCGCTACATTATCTTCTAAAGTTCAGTCAGCTCTCACAACACGCACCTTTTACAATCCTACTGATATGTGGAAAATTGTTCGTGAACAATTTTCCCTCATACTCATAGATTCTTCTCCGGCCAATGTTACCGCAGATAGCTTGGCGCTTTGTGAAACCGTTGATGGTATTGTGCTGGTGGTTGAAGCCGAACAAACCCGTTCGGCAGTCGCAAAAAAAGTCAGAGATCAGATTCTTATGCAGGAAGGAAATCTACTTGGTATGGTATTTACGAAACGGCATTTATACATCCCGGAATCTCTTTATAAATTCATTTAGATGTTTCCTGTTTGGTCATTCTGCTTGTTTTTCGTTAATTATATGAATACGCCTTACTTTTTTCATTGCTTTCTTTGAGAGCGCATCTGCAGTTGGATCTGTCCTATTCGGACGTCTTCCCTTTCCAGCATTTCAAATTCCTTTCATTGACCTTGGGTATCTTCACAATTTCAACATGATCATGTTGGAATAGGTGGAAACTTATTGGGATGGTCTAATATCTCCAGTTTTTTGAGGGGACAATGAACAGAAACATGTCACCCTTCAGGAAAATAGAACAGCCAAAGAGCAGGCTCGCCAGAATCATTGTCCGGGTGGAAGGACATCCTTGATTTCACAAAAAGATTCCGACGAAGGAAGTGTTCTCACATACGGGAATGCACCTTTTTCAGCGACGGTTAATTCTATAAACAGCAATAATATTACGATACGATCGTAGGGCTAGGAAGATCGTAACGTGTTTTCAATATCGTTCACGATTTTTGGTGACAGAGGCTTCTGCTTCGGATCATACCGCGCAATGACCGTTCCTTTACGGTTGATAAGGAATTTTTGGAAATTCCATGTGATCTCACCTTTAAAGTTGGTGTCTTCAGTGAGATAGCGATAGAGAGGGTGCTTTTGGTCTCCGATTACGGTGATTTTACTAAACAGCGGAAATTCCAAGGAATACTTTGTATAGCAAAATTCAGCAATTTCCTTGTTGTCTCCAGGCTCCTGTTTGCC
>BQIW01000047.1 GCA_021604105.1 Nitrospirales bacterium
GTGATGATGAGGTGAAAAAAATGTTCTTTTTGAATGGTCGGCGATAACAACCTCAAGAGACATACATTTCGCTTTTGGTACCATTTCCCCTATTTTTTGTCAAAAAATTTGGCAGAGCATATAGCGCTGAAATATGTCGTCATTCTCACGGCATCTTCCTATTGTTCAGCATAAAAAACCGCGGGTGTTCGCCAAAGCCCGTTCACCAGCCTGCGAACACTCACAAGCTGACGGTCACACACATGGAAAACATTCTCTGAGCAAACACATTGAGGCGGGAGGCTTCACAGAAAATTTCCTCGAATCTGCAAGAGTGGGCAGGCTTATTGAAAAGCGAGGGCAGAAGCATGTGTCATGAGCACAGAAAATGGTGGCATCAAGCGGCAGCAGGACATGCCATCAACTAATGAGAGAAGAGAGCCGGCACGCCAGAACAGCGGCGCCTCCCCCACGGTGAAATGGGGGAGAGCACCGCCACACGACGATAACCAACGACGATAAAATGTCATCTTAGGTTATGGCCTGTCGGGTATCATGATTATCAATCCCGATCGTGCCCCCCGTAAGGTAAATGATCCCGGTGGCCATAGCGATGGTCTCTCCTGTGGCCGTTTCGCCGGTCCCTCCGGTGGCCTGGTTGGTCAAACGATTGCGGCGGCCCGATCAGCGGTGTCTTCACGGGTCCGGCGGCGCCCGGAACGATCACGAACGAGTTGCCGCCCGGATTGGTGTTATAGACCGGCCCGTAAGGACCGGTTTTTTTCCAATTGTTGAGGAGCCAGACGTTTCCGGACGGATCGATACCCCCGCCCGTAATCCGGTCCAACGCATCACTCACGTACCCGGTGGGTGGCGAGATGGCATCACCTTTCTTTTTCTTCGAAGGGCATTTGCGAGGATCCGCACCACAGAAATGCGAGAGCGGCGTATCCGGCCACACAGTGTTTTCATCGACGTCGCGGGTAGGTTTCTGGCCAAAATTAAACACCCATAGCGTGTCGTTCCCGTCGACCGCGTTGCCCCAGGGAACGGTAAGACCGCCACCAGTGTATACAGTGGGAGCAATGTCATCAGCGGGATACAGCGTGATGGAGGGACCCTGCTCTCCGTCTTGGGGGTCGAGTGGGTCGACGCAGGGAACTTTCACCGAGTTCGAGTTCGAGACCCACATGTTTCCCTTGCTGTCGCCAGAAATTCCCATCGGCCATGACAACACGGGGACGTTGTTGGCGTCGAGATTCGATAAGGTTTCCACGGTACCATCGGAGGAAATACGGTACACGCCGCCAACCGCCTCGCTCGGATCATCCGTGCCTGGATGGACATATTCTGCCTGGTTGGCGGTTACCCACGCACGGCCCTTCGGATCGATCGCGATTGCAAACGGTTTAAGAAGTGGCGCATCCGAATTCGGCTCCGTATCCGGGATAGACGGGGTGAAGTTGCCGGCTGCTCCCCGTCCGCCTGGAAGCACAATATTCCTTGCATGCGAAGGCTTGCCATGCGGGATAAAGGTGACCGTGTCGTTTCCGCAGTTGGCTAGCCAGATGTTCCCTTTCTTGTCCGATACGGTGGCCTGTGGCCACCAGATATGGCCCACACTGAATCCATCAAAGCCGGAGATCGAACTGCCATCGGGACGGAAAACCGAGACGCTGTCATGCGCGGCCGGTATTTTTAAAAGCGGATCAGGCATGGGGTCGACGGTGGTATCCGCACAGGCCGGTGCCTCAAATCCAAAATTGCCCACCCAGACCTTGCCGTGCGGGTCGAGTGTAATACCGAACCCCACCCCGCTGAGACCGCCGCCGAAGTACGGCGATCCGGGGAAGGTCTCACCCCAGGGATACAGTTTAATCAGACGCTGGCCGGCGCAGGCAATTTCATTTGAGAATGTTGGGCGATAGTTATCGTTGACCCAGGCAAATCCACTTCTGTCAAAGGCGATATTACCAGGACCGCTCATGAGATTGAATGGATCGTAGATGTTATGCTGCCCTCCGTTGAATTTGATGAACAACAGCCAACTGGTCGGCCTTGTCGTCAATGCCGGCTGATTGACCGGGTTCAATAGTGACAACTGATAGAGCGGATCGTCCGTATCTGTCGGATAACCTGGATACGACGGGTATTTGGCGATATTGGCGACGGCTTGCAACACTGTAGTCGGCGCGGGTTCCCCCTCCGGTGTCGTCGCCATAAACAGTGACTGACAGTTGGCGTCATCAGCCACACATCCCGCAATCACATTGGTGAGGGAATTGAAGGTCGGGTATGTGGACGTCTCGGTCCCGTTGGGTTTATTGAAAAGGACTTCGCCAATGTCTCCGGTTTCCGGATTGGCCATGTTCTCTGCCATCTTTACGGCATTGATCATGCCGTAAGTATTACCGTGAATGTTCCACCCGTCGACGAACTGAGCAAAAGCGGTTCCGGTAGCAACCGTCGTGCGTTCGTTAATGAGGACCTGGTGGCGAGCTTTTGCGCCGGTACCGATCGCGCTGGCAAGCATCACCGGACCATCTTCGGCGAGGATGAAAAGGACGACTGCAGGCCCATGCGGTAACCGGTACCGGATCTTGAAATTACCATTGGCATCGGTTCTCGCCCTTCCAAGCACTTGACCCTTTCCATGCCCTCCTGTCTCAACGGCATAGAGCGAGACCTTATATCCGCGTTGCGCATGGCCATTGCCCTCAACAGTGCCACGTACCGTTTGAGAATACGGATATTGGCCAGCGGGGGCAGGCGGCACCACAACCATGGTTGCCAGAATTAAAATGGTGATAACTGTGGTAGCAACCTGAAATTTCCTCAAAAAGACCGATCCTACAAGTCCAAAGGTGGGTGTCATGATCAGACCTCCTTATTCTCTTCCCTTTGCACATGGAATAAATGGTAAATGTTGCCTGTTCCTGAGGTTATGGAATGACCACTTGCCTGGTCAAGGAATAGAAAGATGAAAGGAGTCTGAAAAATGTGAGAGGTCAACCAGGAATGGGGCAACACAAAAAGACCCTGTATTGATGGGTCACCGGCGAATTATTCAAACTCATCAAGGCCCGGCTAGCCAAACGTTTAATGCAGGCACATCTGACACAGCAGAGGTCCTTACAAATGAATCCCTACTGAAATGTGAACAAACAACTCAAGAGTTTTTTGGGGAATTTTTGTGCGGTGATAACATGGATGAAGCTTCAAACAATTCATTTTTGGGGAGGCCATTGATTGGCCCCATTTTTTCTGGACGGTTCCCTGATCATCCAAGCTAACAGGAGCAAAAGACCGAGCAGCACAAGTGGAACGGGCACAGCACCCATTTCTCCAGCTCTCAGATGGGTCAATGCCGCACCCACCATGGTCAAACTCAAGACCACAATGCCATACCATTGGGTCCTCGGAATAAACAAACAGATCCCGCCACCGGCTTCAATCATTCCGGTCAAATACAGAAACCAAATCGGATACCCCCATTGCGCAAAATGTTCAAGCTGGGACTCACTGCCCATGAGCTTGGCTCCACCTGCCACCACAAAGAAAATCCCTAGCAACACACACAGGACAATGCTCATCACACGTTTCATGACACCTTCAAATCACCGGAACACAGAAATAAAGAAAAATCTGCGTTGCATCCGGTTCTCATCTTATTAAACCTTCTTCCGGCTCATAGAAAAATCAAACCTTAAGATTTTCCAAAATTCCATAGCAGGTTTTCATTTTTCCGAGACGCCATGGTTAGAGACTACTCTCGAGCTTCGGGCTCGGCAACAGTGGAGCGATACCTGAGTACTGCATGCTGGGAAAAAATTTGATAAAGAAATGCTCGTTCAGCAAGTCGGAATGGTTGCCCAGGCGATAATCGGCTTGCCTACATTAGTATACCCAATGGTCGAGTACCCACAGAATTGGTATCGGAACGCTCTAATTTCTGCAAGGCATTTCCCTCGCCAGGGGCTTACAAGAAGTAGAAAATATCACCAAATATTCTGTTGTTTTAGAATCCGTATCCAGGCACTCATTAAAAATCCACATCTGAGAATTAAGTATGTCGTGGTTCACGGCACTCTCCAACAAAGATCTTCTGGCCGAGTTCAGGCATACCACTATCAACCCATTCTGCGAAACACGAGTTCACGCGAACACCATTCGCCCGGGGAAAACAGTACGCGAGTTTCTTGTATGTGGTTTCCAGAATCTCTCTATTTGGTTCTACGACTACGAAAAGTGCTGAGCCAATTGGGGTGTCGCCTTCATGCGCCCTAAGCGTACCCAACAACCCACGATCCAAGTCGCATTCGAAGGACATACCAACAATGACAATCAGATTTGACCAAAGCAAATAGTTCAATGCCTTGTTTGCTTCGTACGTTGTCTTCCTAACGCTCGCACTGTCGGTCTCTAACAGGAAAGGACTTCGATTCTGGAAATCGCCAGGTTCTACGGAACCATTCAAATGATAAACCGTGTCGTGGGTACTAAGGAATCTAGGAGCATATCCCGGACTATTTGCGTTGATCCAAAAATTCAAATCACGCTGTAGCAAATAGTCCCAGTTCGTCGTAAGCAAACGATGATGTCCTTGATCAATGGTGCTACTCGCCATCATGTCAAGTAGACGAGTGTATGGAGTCGAATACTCAGGGATCGGCATCATCTCTTGGCGCAATCTCTCGGTGATCATCCTCACCTGGGTTCCCCGAGTGATCCGCTCAGCAATAAGGTCATCCTTCCAATCCTGAGGAACCTCCCACTTAAGGCCATTTGCGATTGAGGCACCCCTACCAAAGAGCCAAGTGCAGCCTTGAGACATAACCTCATCCAAAAAAACTTTAACTCTTTCTCAGTTGCAGGGGAAGGAAGCTACAATCAGTCGAAGCGTTTCGGTATTTTGCCCCGACCCGACCCTTTAATTTGCCTTGTTTGTGAATCGATTGGGCGTTTTTTAAGGATACCCCCAATCGGCATTTTCGACCAATCGAGCAGCATGTTGAACCGGCAATGAACACCTTACCGTCGCAACCATGAATCTTATCCGAGTTGGAGATGAGTTTAGGCACCATTCCATAACGATTCCGGCGCAGAATCCTTTCACGCCTTCAGGGACTCACGTCCATGGCCGAACATCCCACGCGGGCCAGGGGGAGATTTCTGCTTAATGGGGATATTGAACGCAAGACCCCCACTTGGTTTCCCCATGATGATGAGCGGGTACATTTTTGTGTCGACGCCGACCAATGTGGCTGAGAGGCGCCGCCTTTTTGCGGCGTCCTTCTCAAGCCATTGATTGGGTAGATGTTTTCCGTGGTGCGAGGTCAAATTCAGCCTAATTTGTCAGGAGCAACGCTACGTTTCTTCTTCTCCAATTTGCTCAGTCGAGGTTGTCAGCCATTTTTTCCCAGCACTACTTTCAACGTAATAGACCGGCTTCTCATTACGTAACATGTCGGAAAGATAGACGGCATTCTCTTTCGGGGGAAACCAATTCACATTTTTCCAAGCTCCAGCCACTTTATAGTGAAAAATAAACCAAGGACGCTCTTGTTCCAAGTCATACCGAAGAACATAGTTTTCAACCATATGCACAGCCATGATGAACTCCTTTCTTCTAAAATTTAGTATGACGGTTAATACAAATCTCGGAATACTACTCCTGTGCTATCACCCCCTTTTTAATCCTACTTAACAATGATTAAATGGATTGGCATAGTATGCGGATCATTCTTATGCTGTCGGTGTAACCTGAATTCGATTCTCTTGAAAAATACACGATAATCAGTCTAAACCACACTGCTACTACTGCGAAGCGGAATCTGCTCACGTCATATACTACTCAGGTCCACGGCCTTGCTTCGATGCGTAAGGTTCCAACCAGGCCAGGGCGAGCGTTCTGCTCGATTGGGATATCGAAGGTGATGCCGGCATTCGGTTTCCCCTTGATCAGGGGACGCGAGTCTACGTCTTTGCCGGGTTTGCCGGGATTCATATCCTGATAACCATATTTGATCCGCCATCCACTCGGACTTTCCTTATCGGGAAAGGCCTCGACCAGAATCAACTCACGATAGATAAACCCACCCTCGTAGTGCCGCTTCATGAACAGCAGGCCATCCACAACATAATCGGGTACGAGTACCTTGATGTCGAAAGCAAAGCTGACAGACTTGGACGCTTTAACGCTTTTACTCGGATCCAGAAAAATGGAGAAAAGGTGTGGACTCTTGGTGCGGTCGGGTCTGCGCTTGGTACCGGCCTTTCCGGGAAAGAGTTCATCGTAGCTGCGGAAGATCGCCGAACTCTCGCGCACCTCGCGCCGCGTCATCTGCCATTGACAGCCGCGCACACTGGCTGCAATTTCAAACTGATACGACGCCCGCACCGTCTTTCCGTCGTCAAGTGCCTTTTGAACCTCTACCGGCAGGGTGATGTCGTCAACGTCCAGAATACCGTCCACGCGTAATTTACCGAACAGGAACCGCGTGAGGTTCTGATAGCCTTCCTCCGAGTTCACAATACCGTAATGGCCCGAATGGCTCCTGTGCACAAAGGCGCGAGGGGACTTCACATCCTTGCCGTCGGGACCCGCGCCATGCGTGGTGGCATTCTCGAGGCGCACCAACCCATCGCTGGCATCGCCCGCGGCCCACGCTGAGATGCCACCGGCCACGGTGTAATCCCTCGAATCGGTCCCCACCAGGTTAAAGATGCGCTCCGGCGGAAAGTTTTTCACCACCGAAACGTCATCACCCTTGGGCACCGCAAGATAGGAGGCCATCTTCTCGCGATTGAAGTTATTGATATCGCCGAACGATAGCCACCCCGGCACATTGCGCACGATCCGCATATCAATACCATTGTGAGGCGTGGCATAAGTAAAGACTTTGTCCACCGCACCGCGCGCCTCGGCGGAGCCGAGTTTCGTATTCTGCAGAAAGGCCCGGCAGATCAACCCGCCCATTGAGTGCGCCACGAGATAGACCCGAAAGCTTTTGAATGTGACCTTGTTGTCCTTGTTTGCACAGACCTTGGCGCGTAAGCGCAGGATGAGCGTGCCCAGGCCTTTGGCGAAGTGTTCGATAGGCGGCGTCCTGCCGTCCCCAAAGTCCTTCGAAGCCTCATCGTAATAGCGGTAGATGATAATCGAGCGATATGGAAGGGGATAGTCGGTACGTTCGGCTGCCACGAGATCGTCTCCTTCCACGAAGACATCCTCATATTTGTGATCGCTCATTAACCGCACGAGGGGCGACTCGAAATAAAAACGCTTGACATCGCCGGTCCATGCCGTACGCGACTTGGTCGAACCGATATTGAACCCCATATACGGGTCGGCCACGGTTTCCTCAATCTCGCTCTGCGTCGCCGCGAAGCCGCGGACGTAGATGATGGGGTGGTAGGGATGCTGCGCGGATGTCGTCATGAAAGTACCTCCGAATTACAATTGCGCGAATGTCAGTGTGAACACGCCTTCTTCTGTTCCAGTTTATTTCCCATCGCAGACGCTGCGATCGGCTGAGAGGTGATTTTTGGTCAAATAAGGAAATTAGTCAAGGTGTGGAAATGCATAAGATACACAAGAGGGTCAGCATGACATTCAGAAAGATTTGGAATTCCTCATGAATTCTTGATAGGGTGTGTCGAATGCGTCCTTAATGGCCAGACAGTCCAGATTCCTCCAGCCCAATGGAGCGTCTCATGCTTCCCCTTCTCAGTCGATGGAATCCGATTCGGCTTCTATCTTTTGTCTCCCCACGAAACAAACATAAACGAGATCGCAACCGGCCATCACAGCGGTTGGCGAACCGAAACCTGCGTACGGCAGGGAGCGCGTTTGTCCTTGTGATCAGTGTGACCCTGACGATTGCTCTCACAGATAGACTGTGGGCAAATGAGGAGCCACTGAGCAAACCTTCATGGTCTGAGGAAGATCAAAAGATCCTACAAACCATTCACACCATACTCGTCGCCGGCACCGTCCAAACCTGGCTGAATGTACCGAGTCCACCCTACAATGTGGGGGTGACCTTGAAACTCAAACTGGAAGATGCCGGGTTTCAGGTGGTCTTTGATCCCAAGCAACCATATGATGCGATTCTCCACATTCAATATGAGGAAGTACCCAGTGGACAGTTTCAGGTATTGGAACAAGCCACGGCTATCCGCTACGACATGACGTTGGTGCATGAACGCTTAGGCAAAATTTTCTCACATCACTTTGAGGCACAACCCAATGCGATTCCCCTCGGGAGTTTGTATTGGGACGCGATTGGTAATTTGGAGGAAGATCCCTATTACTGTTTTGTAGGAGATCTCATTCGGGGACATATTGATCGGGTCCAGAATGAACAGGACATGTTAATGGAGGTATTGGTACGGCCCTTTTCCCAAAACGAGTTGGTTAATGCGGCCGGGTCCCGGGGAGCGACTCAGGCTCTGGTTCAACAACGCGCCAGATTGAATATCATTCAGGAACTGGGAGAAGGGTCGTTTCAGACCCCTGAAGCGCAGGCAGTCTTGTGGACGGTTGCCAAAAAAGCGCAACCGAATGAACGGGGGGCGGCCATAACTCAACTTGGCGAGATTGGCGACACCACGTTTCTCTCTCCACTCACAACATTGTTGGAACAAGAAACCGATCCGGAAGTCCGATCGGCTGCGGAGCATGCGATCCAACGCATTGAATCCCGGTAACCTCAACTGGAGGAAGAGTCAACTGCGGAAAACCATCCTGTATGCCGAGCAGGATGGGCCATAAACCATGCCGAGAGTGAATTGAGCTGAAAAAATCTGACATTCGTCCGACCAGGCTGATAAATTTTCGGCATAAATCGGTCTCTCTCATACCTCACCCCGCAATTCGTCAGGGGGGTCAACGAGAGGGAAGATGGGATTCTAGTGTATAAATACTTCGCTTGGATCACGCAGATAGTGAACGAAGACCCTAGGTTGCGGGTAAGCCTCGTCCTCCTTTATCCGGCTGTCAGGCCGTGCCGGATGGGAAGGATCTGAGGCCGGATCGAGAAACCTGAAACCCAGCGAGACTCATTGTTTCTCTCAGATTGGCTCTTTACCTTCCAGGTTCTTCTCTGCTATTGCCCCATTGGAGAGGAAAGATTATTCGGCAAGAAGTCCTTTTTACCATACTCTTTGGGAGGGTCAAATTCCCTCGCGGCGACCGACTTTTCCTCCACTCCGGTCAACCGGGTTTCTGTGACAATGCTTCCATTGGAGAAAATTCTTGTCAACACCGGGTAGCCTTCAATTTTCCCTATTGATTCAAAAAACGATGCTGGCCCTCCCCCGCCTTTGAATGCCCCTTGCCAGACCTCTTGAGAAAAGGCGGCCATATCATGAAACACTCCCCGGGCTTCCTGACTGCCCGGAACCTGCTCCCAATCACTCACGCAATGTTCTGCGACTTTTTCGTTTTCCCGCCAGGTTTCATATTTCACACAGGGGTAGCCATTAATGGTCTGCCTTTCTCCGGTTTTTTTAACCTCCATCTCGACTTTCCCTTCCATCATGGCTGGATTGATCCCCTGACCGGCAAACATCTTTTCCATCATAGCTCGTCGTTCCGGAGGCATATTCTTTAGCATTTCCTGCATCTTTTCCATGGCCGGGTTGATCTGTCGACCAAGATTGACCATCGTGGCCTTGTCCATAGCACGCCAGGTGTGATCTCCATGATTGATCAGCAGAATTTCCTGCCGATCCCCTCGATAAATCACCGTGGATTGAGTGGCCCCTGCTTCATTCATCGTCATTTTCAGTTTCTTCCCGTCGACTGTCATCGCGTCCGTTCTGGAAGGCATGTCTGTTCGATTGGGAAAGGTCGTCTCGACATGAAAAATCACCCCAGCACAGACCGTCGTCTGGATACCCAGCACCAACCCGCCCATAAGTCCCAGAACCTTCCCCATATCAACCTCCTGACGCGTGATAAATGGAACAGCCTGCAGCGTTGACAGGTCGAAAACACTGAGATCCGTCAATTTCTCAGAATTCAACCTGATTCACAAGTCTTTTTTGTTGCAAAAAAGCATTTATTCACACTTCTCCTCCTGTCATCCTGATCACACCAGGAACCATTTTTAAGAGAGAGCTAGGAATTGGTTTCCTCTTCCTGGTAAAAGAAGTAAGGACAGATAAGGCTCGTTAGACGACCTCCCCACATAACCGACAGGCAGGCATCCCATAAAAGGCGTCACGAGTTGTCGTGACCTTTCACGGTTTCGTTATCATGGTCAAGGACCATATGCTGCCCGGCGCGACACGACCAGCGAGTCGCGGGGTAGGACAACGGTAAGAAGGCCCAGTCTCATAAAGATAAGGCCAACCAACCCAAGGAAGCCGGTTTACACCGTCCCTTCTTCTCGTCTTTAACGAACATCACATATCGACAGACCGGCTCACGTCGGCCTGCACACAATAAATATCGGAACCTCATCCAGAAAGGTTGCAAAACCGTCATGAAACACGTTGCCTCCAAACCACCCACCGCTCCAACGATGAAGGGCTTTTCACCAGG
The DNA here is from genome assembly GCA_021604105.1 of Nitrospirales bacterium. GTDB lineage: Bacteria > Nitrospirota > Nitrospiria > Nitrospirales > UBA8639 > Nitrospira_E. The sequence goes on from BQIW01000047.1 coordinate 10,532, forward strand.
CTTTGCCGCCCTCGGCCTTGAAGCAGCGCTGCTGACCACACTCGAGGCATTAGGATATGAAGAGCCCACCCCCATCCAACGCGAAGCCATTCCACCCCTATTAGCTGGAAACGACCTTCTGGGGCGTGCCGCAACCGGAACCGGAAAAACCGCTGCATTCACCCTTCCCCTACTCCAGCGTCTTGCCCATTCGCCAAAGCAGCCACATCCTTCGGCGCTTATTCTTGTGCCCACACGAGAGTTGGCAATCCAAGTCTGCGAGGCTGTCCAGCGTTATGGGAAACAGCAGACCATCGCCATCCTCGCCGTATATGGAGGGCAGGCCATTCGTCCACAGCTCATCGCATTAAAACGCGGGGTCGATATCGTCGTGGCAACGCCGGGACGGGCCCTGGACCATATCCGACGCAAGACCCTTCAGCTCAAGGACCTTCAGATTGTGGTGCTGGATGAAGCCGATGAGATGCTGAATATGGGTTTCGCAGAAGATCTGGATGCCATTTTAAAACACACGCCGACGACCAGGCAGACCGCACTGTTTTCAGCAACCATGCCTGCACGCATCGCCTCAATCGCACGACACCATTTGCGCAATCCTATCGAGATTCAAATCATCAAGGAACCAGTGAAAGCCGGGGTAGCTCCTCGGGTTCACCAGACGGCCTACCTCGTGGCCCGGCCACATAAAGTGGCCGCTTTGGCCAGAATCCTGGATATGTCCAGCCCAAAATCTGCCCTGGTATTCTGCCGAACCCGATTGGAGGTCGATGAGCTGACCTCAATGCTCAACGGCCGCGGGTATCGAGGGGAAGGCCTGCATGGCGGGATGAACCAGGCTCAACGTGATCGGGTGATGCAATCGTTTCGCGCGGGGAAAACCGAGCTGCTTGTCGCTACAGACGTGGCGGCCCGGGGTCTGGATATTCCTCACGTGTCACACGTCGTGAACTACGATGTCCCATCCTCTCCCGAAGCCTACGTCCATCGTATCGGACGAACCGGACGAGCCGGGCGAGCCGGAGAAGCTTTAACCCTTGTGGAACCACGCGAACGCTGGCTACTCCAAAACATCGAGCGCCTGACCAAATCAAAAGTCGAGATGGGCTCCCTCCCGACGGGAGCTGACCTTCAAGCCAAGCGCCTTGAACAACTGGGCATTTCCATTCAGGATATGCTCAAGGCCAACGACTTTGAACAATTCCGGGTTGTGGTCAACGCCCTCACGGAAAAATTTGACCCGGCGGACGTCGCCGCAGCCGCCATTCAATTGGCGTATGGGTCGAAAACAGATATTCGTGTCGAAGAAGATATTCCTATGATACGGGACCGGGCATCCGACACCTCTCCAACATCCAGGCGGCCAAGGCGAGGGCCATCAGAATTCCCAAACGCTGGAAGGGCTCCCAGAGGCGGTGGTGGTGGTAAGCCGGTCGGCAGGCGGGAACGTCACAGTCAATTCACAAGCATGGCGACCTTGCATGTGAACGCCGGTCGAATGGCAGGAGTCCGCACAGGAGATCTGGTGGGTGCCATTGCCAACGAGGCCGGTATCAATTCGAATCTGATTGGCCCCATTAAAGTCTCCGATCAATTCTCCCTGGTCAAAGTGCCGGAAGAGCATGTCCACGGCATTATCAAGGCTCTAGGGAGGACGAGAATTAAAGGACAAAAAGTCACCATCCGTCAGTATAAGGAATAAGGGTTTTCCTGATACCGTTAGTGATGGAATGCCTTCAATCATGTGCGTGGTCCACACATCATCACTATTATTAAAAATGGGCAGGAGAACTTCACATGGCGTCTGTTTATCTCACCCTTAATGTGAATGTATGTTATGCCTAGTGGACTGACGATTCTTGATGTGCGTGACTGTCTGGCTCAAGCCCGGTCGGTCACGGTTCTTACCGGTGCGGGAATTTCCGCGGATAGCGGCGTGCCGACGTTTCGCGGACCCGAAGGCTTGTGGAAAAATTACCGACCTGAAGAATTGGCATCGCCTGAAGCCTTTGCCCGGGACCCGAAACTTGTTTGGGAGTGGTATAATTGGCGCCGTGAACTGGTCGCAACCAAACAGCCGAATGCGGCACACAAAACTCTCGTGGCACTGGAACGCCGGATTGAACATTTTTGGCTCATCACGCAGAACGTCGATGGTCTTCATGCCCTTGCCGGCTCGCAACGCCTTTCAGAAATCCATGGCAACATCTGGAAAGTGCGTTGTACACAATGCAATAGGGTCTCGCCGAACCGCGACCTGCCATTGGTCTATCCACCCATCTGCACGGACTGTTCCGGGTTATTACGCCCTCATATTGTGTGGTTTGGAGAATCTTTAGATCAGGATGATATGACACGCAGTTATCAGGCAGTGCGAACTTGTGATATTCTTCTCATTATTGGCACGTCAGGCGTGGTGTATCCTGCTGCATCCTTTGCTCCCATTGCCAAAGACGGTGGCGCATTGGTGGTCGAACTGAATTTAGACCCGACGCCAAACTCCTCCATTGTCGATGTGGCCTTTCAGGGCCGTGCCAAAGACCTGGTGCCACTCTTAGGCGACGCCACCTAATCGCACAATTTCTTGACTCCCTTCGTGGGGGTTTGTTACGTTTTTTTGTTTAGGGATTCTCAGTACTTACGTTTGGAGCACGGTATGCAATTGACGATTAATGGTAAACCTGAAACCCTGGAGGTTTCGACGGTGCTGGACGTCTTGAAAACCAAAGATATTGATCCGCAACTCGTCGCTGTGGAACTGAATACGCAGATGGTTGAGCAAGAACAATTGGGAACCACCTCTATTAAAGATGGCGATCGACTGGAATTTTTGTTTTTTATGGGCGGTGGCGTGTGAGTGCCGGGGTTCTTCGGAATATTACGGATGGCATTGGGCATACGCCGTTAGTACGATTAAACCGGCTTTCCCTTCCAGACGGGGCCACAATATTTGGAAAGGCGGAGTTTTACAATCCCGGCGGAAGTGTGAAAGACCGCATCTGCCTGAATATGATTGATGAGGCAGAGCAGAATGGACAGCTCAAGCCGGGTGGCACCATTGTGGAACCGACCAGTGGTAATACCGGCATCGGATTAGCCTTGGTGTCTGCCGTTCGTGGTTATAAACTGATTCTCGTCATGCCGGAGGGGATGAGCCTGGAACGGGCCAGCCTGCTTTCCTCGTATGGCGCGCAGTTGGTGTTGACTCCTGCTCGGGAAGGGATGCGAGGATCCATTAAAGAGGCAGAAAGTATTTTGGAGCAAAATCCCGAATACTTCATGCCAAACCAGTTTTCTAATCCGGCCAATCCAGCCATACATCGCAACACAACCGCGTTGGAAATCTGGGAGGCATTGGAAGGCAAGGTTGATGCATTCGTGGCTGCGGTGGGCACCGGCGGAACGATTACCGGCTGTGGAGAACTGTTTAAAGAAAGAAATCCTTCGGTCAAGGTCATTGCGCTAGAACCAGCCGGCTCTCCCGTCTTGTCTGGAGGAGAACCCGGGCCCCACAGAATCCAAGGCATTGGCGCCGGCTTCGTCCCCAAGGTTCTGAATCGCTCACTCATTGATGAAATTATGACCGTGACTGATGAAGAGGCTTACCAAACCACGAAGCAACTTGCTAGGAAGGAAGGCCTTTTGGTGGGGATTTCTGCGGGGGCCAATGTGTTTGCCGCTCAAAAGGTCGCCGAATCCTTAGGTCCAAATAAGAATGTGGTGACGATTCTCTGCGATACAGGCGAACGATATCTCAGTATTGAAAAATATTTCAATATTTAGGTGATTTCCACTAAACCTTTTTCCAGGAAGAAAGAGTCAAGATGAGGAGGAGCACACAACATCCCTCCCTCAAGCGAGATAAGGATATTTGAGATGCGCTGGGTTATATGGGCTTTTTGAGAAAAAGCCTCACGCCCAAGAACCATTTGTAAATTTCAACACGCCTCATTCTCCTCTAATATGGGGATAACCCCATACACCTAAAGGTCAGAGATCATATGAGTTTCACAGAAGACCAAATTACCCGTTATAGCCGCCACATTCTACTACCGGAAATAGGCGGTAAGGGACAGAAAAAATTGTCGCAGGCGAAAGTTTTTATCGTTGGAGCCGGGGGCCTGGGATGCCCCGTCGCCTACTACCTTGCAGCAGCCGGCATTGGCACCATTGGATTGATTGATAGTGATGTGGTGGATTTTTCCAACCTTCAACGACAGATCCTTCACCATACTCCTGATGTAGGACGGTCCAAGGTGCTTTCGGCCAAGGAAAAAATTCTGGCGTTAAACCCTGATGTCCAGGTCAACATGCATGAAGAACGATTGACTTCTCGCAATGCTCGAGACTTAGTCCGCCAATACGATATCATCATTGATGGCGTCGACAACTTCCCGGCAAAATTTTTAATCAATGACGCCTGTTTTATGGAGAATAAGCCACTTGTCCATGGGGGAATTCTGCGATTTGAAGGACGGGCCTTTACCATTATTCCCAATCAATCCGCCTGCTATCGGTGTATTTTTAAAAATCCGCCACCGGCCGGTGTGGTTCCTACTTGCCAGGAGGCCGGGATCATTGGAGTCGTTGCGGGTATTATTGGGACAATTCAGGCCACAGAAGCCATTAAACTCATCCTCAACATTGGAACGCCATTAACAAACCGCATCCTGGATTTTGACGCACGCACCACCGCGTTTCGAGAAATTCGCGTCAAACGGAATCCTTCCTGTGCACTTTGCGGCCCAAATCCTTCGTTGACGGAACTCATCGATTATGAACAAGAGGCATGCCAATTACAACCATCGGCGACAACGTTAACCAACGGATAAACCCCACCGTTTAAGAGGGGAGGATAATGCTATGAAAAAAATGCAGGCTCTGGTGTGTCGAGAGTGCGGGAAAGAATATCCTACCCAGGACATTCATGTATGTGAATTGTGCTTTGGGCCATTGGAAGTGAAATACGATTATGCCGCTATCAAACAGGTCATGACACGTGAAAAGATTGTATCCGGCCCTCATAGCCTTTGGCGATATGCGGACCTCCTTCCTGTGGAAGGCACAAATTTCATCGGTCTTCATGCCGGATTTACTCCGTTGGTTCATGCCAAAAACCTTGGGGCATTTCTTGGACTGGACAACTTGTACATTAAAAATGATTGTGTCAATCATCCAACGCTGTCCTTTAAAGATCGCGTGGTGGCCATCGCCTTAACTCGAGCCAGGGAACTGGGATTTGAAACAGTCGCCTGCGCCTCAACCGGCAATCTGGCAAATTCGGTGTCGGCCCATGCAGCCTCCGCAGGTATGAAATGCTATGTGTTCATTCCGGGCGATCTGGAAGCTGCGAAGGTCCTGGGAAATCTGATTTATCGTCCCAATGTCGTGGAAATTGAGGGAAACTATGATGATGTCAATCGACTCTGCAGCGAAATCGCTGGAGAACGTCACTGGGCTTTCGTCAACATCAACATCCGCCCCTACTACGCTGAAGGCTCGAAAACCTTGGCCTTTGAAACGGTCGAGCAATTAGGGTGGCGGGCTCCTGACCAGGTTGTGGTCCCCATGGCTTCGGGATCGTTGCTGACGAAAATTTGGAAAGGCCTCAAAGAATTTCAAAAGTTGGGCCTGGTGGATTCGGTACAGACCAAGATAAACGGGGCGCAAGCCGAAGGCTGCTCCCCTATTGCCACGGCATTTCGAGAGAATCGGGATTTCTTTAAACCGGTGAAGCCACACACCATTGCCAAATCACTGGCCATAGGCAATCCGGCGGATGGATACTACGCATTAAAAACCGCCGCAGAAAGCCAAGGAGCCATGGAAGCCGTCACCGATGATGAAATAGTCGAAAGCATTAAACTTCTGGCTCAGACGGAAGGGATTTTTGCCGAAACCGCCGGAGGGGTTACCATCGGCGTTCTTCGCAAATTGGTGAAACAAGGGCGCATTCAAAAAAATGATGTGACCGTGGCCTACATTACCGGTAACGGACTGAAAACTCAGGAAGCGGTCGTCGATTCCGTCGGACGCCCATTTCGCATTCCACCCAGTCTTAGTCACTTTATTAAGACTTTTGCCATAGAGGAGTCAGCATGATTAAGGTCAGAATTCCCACGCCCTTGCGCCCCATGACTGAGGGAAAAAGCGAGGTGGAAATAGCAGGGAACACGGTCTCGGAAATTATTGACAATCTGGGATCTGCCCATCCAGGCATTAAGGAACGAGTCTACGATGAAAAGGGAGAGGTTCGGCGATTCATCAATATCTATGTCAACGAGGAAGATATTCGATTTTTGACCGGCAAAGACACTCCACTGAAAGACGGAGATGAAGTCTCCATCATCCCCGCAATCGCAGGAGGAGCATAATGGCCAAACTTCGCTTTCACATTCGCTATCCCGAAGATAAAATTCCCTCTCCCATTCTGTATGAAATCGGGCATGAATATCAGGTCGTGCCCAGTATCCGACGAGCCGATGTACGTGAGACCACCGGATGGATGGACGTGGAATTTTCTGGAGAAACTGATGAAATTGACCGGGCTATTCAGGGTCTTCGTCAAAAAGGGTGCATAGTTGATCCGATTGAACTGAACGTCGTTGAATAAGGATTTCGCTTCCCATGGAATTTACTGAATCTCAAATCCAGCGTTACAGCCGTCAGATTATTCTGTCGGAAGTCGGCGGCAAAGGACAAAAAAAGTTACAGGATGCCAAAATCCTGGTGATTGGAGCCGGAGGACTTGGTTCTCCGGCAGCCCTGTATCTGGCTGCGGCCGGAATCGGAACCTTAGGCCTGACTGACGGCGATGTCGTGGACTTATCCAATCTGCAACGGCAGATTCTGCATACAACCGACCGGATTGGTGTTCCGAAGGTTGAATCCGGCGGGACATTATTAGCAGCCCTCAATCCTGAAACCACGCTCAAACTGTATCCGGACCACGTAAGCGCCACCAATATCCTCTCCTTACTTGAAGCCTATGACATCGTATTGGACGGATCCGACAATTTCTCCACACGGTTTCTCATCAATGATGCCTGTTTTTTTGCGAAAAAGACACTGATTTCAGGCAGTATTTTTCGATTTGAAGGACAATTAGCCACAATCAAACCCCACGAAGGATTGCCCTGTTACCGCTGTCTCTATCCGGAGCCTCCACCCGCCGGCCTTGTGCCGAACTGCCAAGAAGCCGGGGTGTTAGGCGCATTAGCCGGGACCATTGGTGTTTTGCAGGCCAATGAAGCCATTAAAGAAGTCCTTGGTCTTGGAGAAAGTCTGGCCAAACATCTTCTTCTTTACGATGCCCTCGATATGACATTCAGAAAGGTGGGGCGCCCAAAATCTCCAGACTGTCCTCTTTGTGGACCTCATCCTACGATCACCAAACTTGTTGAACAGGAAGTCTCCTGTAGCATTTAGGTCCATGCTTGCCATTCCGTCCAGCATCATCACAAACATGATTGCCCACGCCCGGGAGTTAGCCCCTCATGAGTGTTGCGGCATTCTCTCAGGAACCGAACATACCATCGCGGACGCCTATCGCATCACCAATATTCTTGCTGCGTTATCAGAACAAGATCTCACACGCTTTGACGGAGCCAAATTGACTGACCTGCAACGCTTATCGCCTGAGGAGCGAGCGGACATCGCCTTTCAGATGGATGCCAGAGAAATGGCCATGGCTCAACGAGACATTCGTTCAAAAGGCCTTGACCTTTTAGGATTTTACCATTCCCACACCTTTAGTCCGGCCAGGCCATCTCAAACGGATATCACCATCGCCATGGAATTTGAAAGCTATCGTGCCAAACTCCATCTCCCGGAACCATTTCACTTAATTGTGTCCTTAGAGCATTCGGATCAGCCTTCCATCCGAGCTTATAGAATCCGAGAATCCCAACCCACAGAAGTTCCCATACATACCTTACCCTAGGTCAGGTCAGCCCAATCATACCTGCAATTTTTAATGGAGCAACCATAGACTTCCGACCAGGATATTGAGATAATGAGAAAGGTTTCTCAAAGCAACAAGAGGAGAAATTTTATGCCACTCCCCCATCACCTGTTAGGTTTCCTCCTAGGGTTGATTGTATTTTTTCAGCCTGGATCACAGGTGTTTGCCGAAGCTTCCACCTCACTCCAGAAATTCAACAGCCCCATTATGAAGATTGAATCGGACAAAGGTGTATTTTTAATTACGACCGATTCTGGCATTCAATGGGTCCAAGTTGAGGAAGCGGCAAAGATTCAACTGAAGACATTGGATGTGGGAGATATCATTGACGTGATCGTTGAAATGCGACCAGACAATACTCCGCCATTGGTTAAATCCTGGAAATTAGCCAGAAGTGGTTCTCCCTGCAAAGTGTTCAATGGCAAGACCTGCAGTCCTTAAATCTTTTTCAACTGCATAATTCTACCGGCCACTTTCACCCGACCTCAGCTGATGTCTATTTCCTCACCTCAGCGGGCCAACCTACACCATACGTTCCTGGCAGTTTAATGGAAGTGGATATTACCTCCCTTGGTTATGACTAGAGAACTGCCGGAAGAAATAGTGAGAAACACAGCGTTACCAATTAAGAATTTTCCCAATTTCAGTCACCGTGTATCCCCCAAGCGATTCGATTTCCCGCCTGAAGGATTGACTGACCATCGCGTCAAGAAATTGAGACATGACAGGGTGGGATTGAAGAAATTCTCTGCGCATAATCAAGTCATACTGTTCTTCACGAAGCGGAATGAAGCCAAGACCATAATGACGAGCTGCCGCTTCGACTCCGATCCCCACATCAGCCATGCCATCTCGAATCAGGCGAGCGACTTCGAGATGAGACCGCACTTCATGGTCATACCCTAGTAATTGGTGTCCAATCAATCCTGATTTCTGAAGCAGGGTATCCAAAAGAAATCGAGCCCCAGCTCCCAATTCACGATTGACGAGACGAAGTCCCGATTGGCCAAGGTCATCCATACCATGAATGTGTTTGGGATTTCCCGCTTGAACCAACAAGCCTTGAACCCATGAAGCAAAGCGTACGCCGACAAAATCCTGCCCGGGACTATGCCGTTTCAGGTAAGGAAGGTTACTTTGTCCAGATTTCATATCCACAAGGTGCAACCCTGCCATGTGCACTTCATCCCGTTGAAGAGCACGGAGCGCATTCGCGCTTCCCATGGTCCAATTTGTGATTCCCGCCAGGGCATTCATCTTGCGGACATGCTCTCCAGCAAGAAATAACGCCGGGTCGCAACCTGCAATGAGAATCCCTTTTTTGATGACTTCCGAAAAATTTAGTAATTGAACCCGTACATGTGGCCTTTTACCGCTGGAAGATTTCTTCACACGTTCCTGAATGACTCCGTCAGCAGGTATCACAAAATTCAACACATCGTCCAGTTCGGCCATCGGCCTGGCTAGTACCCTGGATCCAACGTATGAAAGCTTCACCCTTATCGGTTGACTCGGGGGTGTTGAACCACCAATATACTCCGCTTCAACCGTTTCTTCAGGATTTGCCAGAAAAAAAAGATCCTCAACTCGGCACTTCAACGCACGGGCAAACCGTAAGGCAATGTGGGTACTTGGTAAATATTGATTGGCTTCTATGGCATAAACTGCTTGTCGTGTCAGGCCAACAAGGATCGCTAATTCTACCTGTGAGATTTCCTGTTTTTTTCGTATATCTCGCAAGCGATTACACACGGATTCTTGAGGAGAGACCCTCTCCGGCAGTGGAGTTTTTTGATTTTTAGAACCCGCTTTTTTCATGATCGTCTGATTGTAACGGAATATCACTAAGGATGACCGATGGGCTCAGGTGTCCTTTCCGCCCTCCTCTCATAGATCAACTGAGGAACACACGCTTACATTTTCATCATCGACAATCGGGAAAGATCGAGAACAATCTCCCCGCTGTGTTCGTCTCCTAAAATAGCCTCCCAAAAATTTGTCTTTTTCGGGAGCACGGTCTCCTCTGTCTCATAGAGTAAATCTACATCAAGTGGAGCAAGAGAAAACAATGGATACCGCCGATCATAAATCAGACCTGCAGGGGGAATTTCATAGCTTGTGCGGTGATTACTGATGATGACGTGGAGATGCCCATCTCTGACATACATCCCTCCAGAGGTCACTTCCCGTTTCGTGGCATTCACCGGCTGGCTGATGTAAAACGTGACCAGTTCCTGTGGAACAGCTAATCCTAATCCCTCCAGCAATCGTGGCATCAATAATTCAATTTCTTCTTTATTGAAGGCCGGCTCAGGATCCGCGAGGCCACGAAGCCAACGAATGGGGCCTGAACGATACTCACGCACCCGCAATCCCCTCAGGGCCTCGATCATTTGGCGACGAGACATGGCGGCCGGATGGTCGTTCAATGTCTGAGGAACATCAGGATCGACCCAGGGGGACACCTCAAGTCGAACAAACGATGTGGGATTTTCGTAAACCAGATAGGAATAGAATGGAGGAGCGACACAGCCCGTGAATAGCCATCCAATAACTACGTAACAAGGCCAGACTCGCCGCCACTTCTCAGGCATTCGCTTCAGAGACACTCATGGTCATTTCAATTCGATCAAGAGGATTATCATTGGCATCCCGCTTGGCACTGACGATTCGATCGACTGTTTCCATACCACTCACCACCTCGCCAAACACCGTATATTGACCATCTAAAAAACTCGAATCCGCCACACAAATAAAAAATTGGGAGCCCGCGCTATTGGGATCTTGTGATCTCGCCATCGATAGGGTCCCGCGTTTATGAGGCTTGGAGCTAAATTCCGCATTGACCCGATGACCTGGACCACCCATGCCGTGACGTGACCGGTCATGATCCTTACTATTGGGATCTCCCCCTTGAATCATAAAGTTGGGAATCACCCGATGAAATGTCGTGCCGTCATAAAACTTCTCTTTGGCTAATTTCAACATATTCTGAACATGATTAGGCGCGACATCCGGGAAAAACTTCAAGTGGATATCCCCCCAGGCCTCGCCGTTCACCTGAACGTGAATAGTGGTGGTCTGACCTTCATGAGTTGCGTCGCTCATCATACCGTCCTTTCCGTTACACCGGTTTATTCATACGGGCCTTTAGGAACCAACTGGACACCTAATCCCCGGCTAATATTCGTCCAATGCGCACCCCCGTCCTGACTCCGAAATGCGCCGCTACTGGTTCCGGCATATAACTCGCCGGCATCCGACATTGTGAGACTTTGAATAGCCAGATTGGTCAACCCGGCATTCATGCTCATCCATTTTTGCTGATCTGTTTTCCATCGAAAAATTCCGTTTCCGGTCGCCACAATGACATCTTTTTGATCGGGGACAATACTTCTGATTGAATCATTGGGGAGATTCCGACTGAAAGAGGACCAGGATTGGCCACGATCCGTACTTCTGAAAATCCCCCCATCCTGTGTCCCTAAAAAGATATGTTGGACCTCATTGACGGCAATGACTCGCAGATATCGATGCGGCAATCGTTCCCGTGGATCGACAAATATGGATTTGGAATCCACCCAGGTAGCAGGAGGAGAGTCTTGAGTCTCCAGATGAAACAGACCTTTCCCCGAGGTCGCAGCGAAAAGCTTGCCATCATCCATGATGGCGAGACTGGGGACCAGAATCCGATCCAGCCCAGCTCCGACAGTGACCCACTGTTTCTCAGCTTCAACCCATTGATATACCCCGGTTCCTGTTCCCGCATAGAGGACATCCTGGTGAACCAAGAATGATTTGACTTCCGCTTCGTGTAATCCGGATCCAATAGATTCCCACGTCGTACCTTCGACCTCAAGACGATATATTCCACCACGCATCGTCCCGGCATAGATATGCTTCCCGGGAATCACAGCCAGACACAGCACAAAGGGGTCCGTCAAGCCATGGTTCAACGTCTCCCAGGAGTTCCCCTTGTCCTGGCTCCGGAAAAGCCCCATTCCAAAGGAGCCTGCATAGACCACTCCGTCCGGGGTCACCACCAGTGTTTGAATACTGGGGGCAAATCCCTTGTGGGTATTTTGGGAGCCATCTGAATGAAGAGACGGAATATTCGAGACGGAATACAGCGACGATATCAACGTATAACTTTCTCCGGGCCCGGAAAATCCCATAAGCCAGAACGAGACAACGGCTCCCACAAGACATACCCAACTAGGCCTTTTTTGTGATAATGGGGGCACGGGTCCAATCCTCTTAACCTTTGGCTGCATCCTCGGGTGCTTCTCCTTCGTCAGGTGCTTCACCCTTCTCCCCCGCCGGCTGAGGAGTACGCCCAAACACCTTGGCGCCCCAAATGCCGATTTCATACAGGATGATCAACGGGACAGCCATTAATAACATGGTAAACATCGTCGCATCCGGGGTGATCACAGCAGAAAGAATTAACGCCACCAAAGCGGCATGCTTGCGAAACCGAATGAGTACAGACGATTGAATGACACCCACACGGGCCAAAAGGGAAAGCACCAGTGGAATTTCAAAGGCAAAGCCAAACGCCAGAAGAAATTTCACGTTAAAATCGATATAGGTGCCGACTGCTAATTCCGGTGTAATGGCTCGATCCATGCCAAACGTCACAAAAAAATTGATGACCAGCGGCAGGATCACCACATTGCAAAAACCCAATCCCAAAAGGAAAAATCCCAACCCGAGAAAAAAAAGCGGCACGGCCCATCGTTGCTCCTCCCGAAGCAACGCCGGCTCAATAAATTTCCAAAATTGGTACAGAATGGTAGGCACACTGGCAATCACCGCCGCCATAAAAGAAATTTTTATGGAGGCAAATAATGCCTCTGCCGGAGCATAAAAAATCAGATCATCTTCAAAGGGCCGCTTGAACCAGTCAATGAGAATGGACGAGTAGGAAAACGCTATGACAAAAAAAACCATGACCGTGGCTCCCACGATCAGTAACCGGCGTTTAATATCACGAATGTGGCGCTGAAGGGGATGCACCATCGCATTCATGGCCATGGTAGGGGAAAAAGCAGCCATTGGAAGTGGGCCTTAGCGTGCGAAGCAGCCGTTCGAATTATCCAGGTGTTTTGGCATTATCCCATGAGGCACGATGTTCACGAATCAGAGCGGCCATTCGATCTTTCTTGCCGAGCTTTTCTTTCTGTAAATGTTTTTTAAGAATTTCTTCCTGAGGAGTCAACACATGGTGTTTCAATAACTGCTGAAGCTCCAGGTCCAACCGGTGATGGGATTCCTCCAACTCCTGATACTCCACATTGGATGCCCGCAAATTATCGGCGATTTGTTCGTCCGTCACCATCGGTGCCCTCCTTTGTTAGTAGTGATTGTTGAACTGGGGAGCGTTCTTACCTGACATTCGCCCGAAATTCCCAGGTGATCCATTTTATCAGATTGGAACTTGGAAATAGGGTCCAGAACCATAAGGATAGCATCCTCACTTGGATTCGTATAGTAGGAACTTCTTCTGCCATACTCCGTAAATTGAAAGCGCTCATAGAGGCCTTTTGCCACCTGATTGGAGTTCCGAACCTCTAACATCCCCCGACAACATCCCTGAGCAATCCCGATGCATAATGCTTGTAGAATTAACTGCTTAGCCAAACCCTGTCCACGATAATGAGGGTGGACCGCCAAATTTAAAAAGCGGGTCTCTTCAAAGATCACCCATACGCAAATATAGCCCAACAAAGGAATTTCCGGTTGTTCCTTTGGACCCGGAATGACAAGAATCTGGCTAAAGGAATTCCCGTGCAATTCGGCTTCAAAACTTCTTTTCGACCAGGGATCAGAAAAGCATGCCGCCTCCAGACTAACCAATGCGTCCAAATCAGCCAATGTGCCCATTCGAATGCCTTCATGGTGTGATAGATCACCACCTCCGACTGGGTCATCTGTGTCCATGCTTCCACTCCTCTAATTAAGGCACCCAAACAGGTGCCAAAATGCTTTACCCGATTGGATTTAAATTTTTAGTTTTCGATATTTCGGCATACGATGGCTGAATATAATGCGGGGTACAGCCCAAAGGAAGGAGAGTCCCTCGTTCCAGCAGGACCCTCCCTGCCATTCCGATCCCTTTGGCTGATGGCCATTGCTTGTCTGGAGGCGCCTCAACAAGCGAGAATCCTTTTGAAAGGAGAGCCTCACGGTTCTGCATCCACCCATCTCCGAGCACAATGGTCGGTTCGGTCAGTCCACCACAGACTTCCATAATGTCCCCGACCTGGGACTCTTTTACGCACACCATCTGTTGATTCTCCCAACGGAATAATGCCCAATACACTATCCCCTGCCGAATACCGATAGTGCTGAGCAGCGGGAGATCGGTGACAGAATGATTCCAGGCAAGCCCTTCGAGTGTGGTCACTCCAACCAAAGGAATTTGTAAAGCCAGTCGAAAGGCCGTCATGGTCGCCAGCCCTACCCGTAATCCCGTGAAAGTCCCCGGCCCTATGGATACGACCAAGCCCTCAAGATTTGATAACGTCAAAGAGACCGAAGATAACAGCCTATCGATGGTGGGGATGAGTTGTGGGGTCAGAGGCTGCCCTACCTCACAGTTCAGACAGGCTAACAGCTGTTGGTCCCGAAATACGGCCACACTCTGATGGGAAGTGGCAGATTCTAGAACTAAAAACAACATAACGTACGTTGGCTCCAGATTGACCGATTAGTTGTTGCTAGATGCAGAAGGACAACTACGAGGCCGCATTGACGATAAACTCCTTGAAGTGGAGGGTAATGGATCCTCCGCTGGGTCGATAGTCTGTCGCCCGAACCAGAAAGGGCAATCGAACCGAAACGATGGCATCGCCATTCGTGACTTTTACCTCTCGATAATCTTCACACTCCACCAATACGACAATGTCATCGAACGAGCGTCGATATTCAATCGATGTCAGGTCCATAGTCTGGACATCAACCCACGTCCGTACAGTGAAATCATCCTGGGATGAGGTGGAGGATGATGGGTTTGCAGCCAGATCGATACGATAGTGTGTGTAATTTTTCCACACGCGGGATTCCTCATCGGATACCCCCGAAACTTTTCCCAACATGGCATCCAAGGCACGAAGGCTCAGCAGGACGGTGTGATCCCATGGTGAACGCTCCTGTGGGTCATCTAATCTTCCGGTGATCACCTTGTCCTCACCGGTTAAAAATAGTGTATATTCGGTTCCCCTGCGATGAAAATTCATCACGGGAACACCCATCCGGATAAAGGTCTTCAGGTCCAACACATCGGGATGTATATATGAAACCGTGCCAAGAACCTTATGGGAAAGCGGCACTCCCGAACCAGAGATGGACGCCTGAAATAATCCTCGAAGGGTGCGAATGGTCGACTCTTTTTGACGGAGGGCTTGGAATACCTCATGTCGTTCCCGCTCGTCTTCAAGCGGTTGCAACGACGCCTGAAACATTCCGGCGCATCCGACGAGGAACACCAGCGGCAGCAGGAACCATCGATTGACAGCATGCATTATAAAAAATCCGCCTGATCACGCCGTTTATGAGGTAGGACTCAACACTGTTTCCCAAATGTCGCCAATGTCACGAATACCAACAACTTTCATGTCAGCCACAGGTTTCCATTGGTTAAGATTCGGCTCAGGAACCACGCAGCGTTGAAAGCCCAATTTCATCGCCTCACGAATGCGTAAGTCCGCATGTTGCACCGGCCGAACTTCCCCGCCTAATCCTACCTCCCCCATCACGACCAATCGTGGATCCAACGCTAACTCCCGGAAGCTGGAAAGCACAGCACATACGATGCCCACGTCAACCGTCGGCTCATCAATCCGAAGCCCTCCCACCACGTTCACGTACACATCGGACCCGGCAAAGTGCAATCCTAATCGTTTTTCTAGGACGGCCAACAGCAAGGACACCCGATTCACCTCTATACCTTTGGCCATACGTTTCGGCATAGGGTACGTGGTCTCGGCTACCAGAGCCTGCAACTCAACCAATAATGGCCGAGACCCTTCCACGCTCGACACAACAATAGATCCAGCCCCATGGCCGATCCGTCCTGTCAAAAACAATTCGGAGGGATTCCCAACCTCGGTCAACCCCTCATCCTTCATTTCAAAGACCCCGATTTCATTGGTCGGCCCGAACCGGTTTTTAACCGCTCGAAGAATCCGATAGCTTTGCCCTTTATCTCCTTCGAAATACAACACGGTGTCGACAATATGCTCCAAAAGCCTTGGTCCGGCAATCACACCTTCCTTTGTCACATGCCCGATAATAAAAATAGGGACATGCGTCCGCTTGGCATACCACATCAGACGGCAGCCAACTTCCTGAACCTGACTGACACTACCTGGTGCTGATGTGAGTTCCTGGGTGAACACCGTTTGAATGGAATCCACGACAATAACACCGGGATTTATCGATTCAGCCACTTTGAAAATTTCTTCCAGGGAGGTCGCAGCAGCCACATACAGGTTGGGCGATTGAATGCCTATACGATCCGCCCGCATCTTAATTTGCTGGGGGGATTCTTCTCCCGATACATATAACCCGACCTGTTTGGCCGTTCCCAGGGAAGCCAGGGTTTGCAGTAAAAGTGTCGTTTTCCCAATTCCAGGATCGCCTCCAATCAAGATAACTGATCCTGGAACGACTCCCCCACCAAGCACCCGATTCAACTCTTCAATTCCAGCCTGAAGACGGAATTCCTGAGTCTGCACGATTGAACCGATTGGGACAGCCTCCGGTGTTCCCCCGGCGACACTTCGCTGTTGAAGGGTCGAAAGATCGCGATCAACCTCCTCCCGTAAAGAATTCCATTGCGCACACTCCGGACACCGGCCGCTCCAGCGCACCCCTTGATGCCCACACTCCTGACACACAAAACGGGTTTTGGGTCGTGAAGCCTTCACCAAAACACTTTCCCTACTCGCTCTCCCATGAGCAGACAATCATTGACCATACCCCAATACCCACCTCCATCATTGAACCATTCATCAACCGGCTCATGGCTAATTGTCTTCATCAGAGATGCCGTCGGACTCGTGACCAATCATTGAGGACAATGGCTCGGCGTGGAAACCGACCATCTGTTCCTGGTAGAGGTAAAATCACGGTTTGCAGTCGATTTTGAACGAGAACTTCCGCAAAATCTGCCGTGCGCCCAATACCACCACTCACTTTTTCCCAACCCTCTGTTTTCAGATCGTGTATGAGTTCGTTCAATGCCGTTGGCGTCTTCGGAAGGATTCGGATCATTCCTGGGGGGAATTGATGCTCGCGCACCCAATCCTGAATATTTTCAAGATCTCCTCGCCCGGTCAAGTCCAGATACACAAGGTTGTAATAAAATTGAGCGAGCTTGCCCAATTCTGCCGCCGCTGCAGGATGGGCCGCTCCTAATATGAGGCCGGGATCCTTAGAGAGTTCAAGGGGAGTCGCATCTATGACGAGCTCCCCTTCCACTAAGACCGCCAAATCAATCAGCAATATGGGACGACGGCGTTCCCAGGATAAGAGGACCCCTTTCCCTTCAATGGCCTCGGT
Source organism: Nitrospirales bacterium (assembly GCA_021604105.1). Lineage (GTDB taxonomy): Bacteria > Nitrospirota > Nitrospiria > Nitrospirales > UBA8639 > Nitrospira_E. Next base: position 28,059 of record BQIW01000047.1, read on the forward strand.
TTTCGATGGTGTGACCACCTTCACAATGATTGGTAAGTTCCCTCGCATGCTTGGAGCAAAGTCCAGCCGAGCCCACCCCTGAGCGTTGGTATTTGCCCGGCCCACCGGCCGGCCATGCACAATAAATTCCAAGGGCTGATCCGGCAAACCAATCTCTCCTTCTGCCTCGGGATTGGTTAAGCGAGCCTGCAATTGAATGGACTTCCCGGGAGAAGTTAGCAAATCGGTCACCGACAAATTAGCCGCCTGAGCCAATGGTGAGGCATTCAGCCCTATCAGGGTCAACAAAAGTCTCATACCCCAATTTAGCATCACTAACCTGATCAAGGAACGATTGCTTTGCTTCATTCTACGGTCTCCATGTGCCTGGCAGAGGTTAAAACAATCCTCTTCCGCGCTTACCAAATGCAAACGCATCGAAGCCTGCCAGAATGGCCAATTGCATATAAATTAGCCACCCTGTCGGCCAGAAAAACTTGGAAATAATCAATAAAAGAATCCCACAGACCAGGAAAATATTCCCGCGTTTGACACCTAAATACAGATGACCGATCCCCGGTAAAATGGAGAGGGTGGCGGCTCCAAGAGCGTGCATGGTTTTTTCACGATCATTCACGAGAATACCCTTTGCAAACCATACCATTGGCCCTCAAGAGAGTTCCAGAGATACGCATTGGCACGGTAAAAGGGTTGACTGCACACTCGCAGAAAAGAAAGAAATCTGGAGGGGTGCAAAGAAGGAGTTCTTCAGCTTAGGTTCCGCTTACGTAATTCTTCCTGGTAGGTTTTTTGATAAAGGACATCCCACTCTTGGGAACCTTCTGGAATCGGCCGTGCATATGATTGCAATCGACTCCGCACTTTTTGCACCAGTTCCTCTTCCGCTTTCATGTGCTCGGCCAGCACGCGCTTCACTTCACGAAGGGCAAGAGCAGAGTCGCCGATCATCCTTGCCTCGGACATGCCGGTGACACTGTTCAGAATTACATGCGCAAGATGAGTCTGCTTGTCGTCGCTGAGGATGGGTGTATTCATTAGCCATTCAGTCGTTCGGGCGTCAGAATCCATTCTGCTCTGTGCACTATAAAATGACTCCGCGTTCTTTGATGAGCTTTTGTTTCACCATCGTAAACATTTTCTGATAATCCGCTCGACCTTCTGCAAACTCTCGTTCAAATTGTTTCAACATCTCCCGGACATCGGCGTTCAACCGATCTTCCACCTGTAACTCGGATAAAATGGCTGATTCCAATTTCTGAATCACCACTTCAGGTTGCCCCTGAATTTGCAACAAACCACTCGTTTGCAATCGTTCAATAACCGAGACGGCCAGATGATGCACGCGAACTTTATTGAGTCGCATCAGATTCCTTCAGGAAGCTGTTCCACTTTGATGAGGGACGCCCCTGTGGCCTCCCTCAACACTTTCGGATCACCTATGACTTTTCCAATGACGTTCACCCGATCAGCAGGAACCGGATCATCGCCAAGGCTCATGGGAGTGCGACCAAAAAAGACCGCCAACATTCCCCCCATGCCCCAAAAAGCCACATCGCCAACTTTCACCTGAGTGGTGGCAACCTCTCGAAAGTCTTTTACCCCCGGCATATTGCAATAAAACTCTTCCCCCCACTGATTCACGGGCACCTCAACAGGAAGAGCATCGACCACGGCCTGTGCGGTTCGATTCGGTTTGAGTTGTGCAATGACCTGAATCCCACCGATGGTCATTTTAATTTTCTGTGGACGGAATTCCATATATTGTCGCTTAAAATTCGAATAAAATAAGGGCCAAGATTGCTTCGAATGTAGCTTGTCCTTCTGGTGAAATCAAGGTTAGAATTAAACTCTCTTCGCGCTTAGACTCATGTTACAATCCACATTTTTGTTTTTATCCGGCATTGGAGAATCCACCGAACGCCTCTGGTGGGAGGAAGGCATCGGCACATGGGACGCTTTCCTCGAGAAACCTAACGCTCCCCGCATTTCCTCGTTTCGGAAAGCACAATATGATGAAGACATCTTAGAAGCACAAAAACAGTGGGAGGCTCAGAATTCCCGTTTCTTCACCCATATGCTGAAAGCACGAGACCACTGGCGTCTGTATCCCAATTTTCGATCTCAGGCAGCGTTTCTGGATATTGAGACAAACGGAGTTCCGTTTCCCGATGGCGAGATTACGGTGGTGGGTATATACGGAAAAGGACGCATGACCACGTTCATACAGGGGGAAAACTTATCCGGGGATCGCTTGCAGGCGGAATTTGCCTCATACGATCTTCTCGTGACCTTCTTTGGCTCAGGCTTCGACTTGCCGTTTCTGAAAGCCAAATATCCAGACTTGACGCTTGATCACCCCCATATCGACTTGTGCTTTGCGGCCAGACGTCTTGGATTAAAAGGCGGGCTGAAGGCAATTGAGACGGAAGTAGGGTGTTATCGACCGACTGCCCTGGAAGGACTTACTGGGTGGGATGCGGTCCGCCTGTGGGAAGAATCGCAACTCGGACAGGCAGACTCTAGAGAGGTGCTTATCCAATATAATGAGGCAGATTGCAAAAATCTGGAGCCTTTGGCCGACCTTATTTACAACCGTCTCGTTCAGCGTCATGGACTCCCTGAATATCTTGCTTCCCTATGACAACAGCGCAACGCCCTGACAAATGGACCGGCACCGGGCTGACGGATCTTGGTCGGGTTCGAAAACTCAACCAAGATGCCTTTTCACTGGATAATGCCCTACAATTGTGGGTCTTGGCAGATGGGATGGGCGGACATGCCGGGGGTGAGGTAGCCAGCCAAATTGCGGTCAAGGCCATTCCCGATGTCGTTCGAAACCAACTCTCGACTGAAACCTCTCCATTTGTTCAACCTGACAAATTAGAAGCGCTGCTGGGTCAAGCTCTTGAATCCGCCAATCAAAAGATTCGAAAAGCAGCGGCTGAAGACAAATGCCTGAAAGGAATGGGGACAACCATTGTCGTAGTCGCCATCACACCTGCTCCCTCAGGATACCAGGCCAGCGTGGCACATGCCGGCGACAGCCGCGCCTATCTCTTCAGGCAGGGCAGACTCTCGCTCTGGACAAAAGACCATACCCTCATGGAGGAACGATTGGCTCTGAATCTCATCACAGAAGAACAGGTTCGCACTCATCCTCTTCGCCATGTGTTAACCAAAGCCCTGGGAATTGATCCTGAGACACGACCTACCATTCGGACCTACCCACTTGAGCCATCAGACCTCATTCTGCTTTGTTCAGACGGACTTACAAAAATGCTGACTGATCAGGAAATTCAAACGATTATAGGCCAAAAAGCTCCGCAGGCCGACGCAATATGCCGAACACTTATAGCGACTGCCAACCGATTAGGTGGAGAAGACAATACAACTGTCGTATTAATTAGTTTGCATTAGGGAGGAAGGTTGAACACCTGCTTAACGGTGGGGTCTGCGAAAAATAGCCGACCATCCAAAATATCCCACTGCATCTTTCATATTCGAAAACCACCGTTGGGCCAGTCCCATTGACGGGTTGGTGACGTATTGAAGCGTGAGCACAATCCGCTCTTCTCCAGTTCCCAGCGGAGTAACGGCATGATGCAGTTTATCTCCATTAAAGAAAATAAATGTGCCTGGATCAGTCAGGAGGGATAATTCTTTAACCTCTTTCTCCTGTTCCTTGGTATGTAAACGGCAGACCAATCGGCTGCTTGATTGATCCTGTAGTCCTAATAACACCGTAAATCGATCGCCCTTGTAATAAGAAGTATCATAATGATACCCGATATGATCACCTGCCTCGGTGTAAAAATAGAGGGCACAGGAATGGGGATCCTCTTCGGGGCAGAGCATTAACGGAACTCCCGCAATCTGGCTCAGGAGATCGATCCATCCCTGATGGTGATAGAACGCAAGAATGGCGGGAGCTGATTGCTGGAGAAGATAAAAACTGACACTTCCCCCCTTTTTGTGCCCTGGTATAAAGTTTCGATTGATATGCGGCCGCACGCACTCTACTTCCCGCATAAACTCCTGAACGACCTGAGTCGGGATTAAATGCTCTAGAGCAACAAATTCACCCTGCTCCCAATAGTGACGCGTGACCTCCTCAACCCTGATGACCTGAAGAGTCTCAGTCAACAGTTGATCAATGTCGGATACCGCTGGATTGAGCATAGTACTCCTTCTTTCCTTCTGACTCCCAATCTTCGGACCGTCTTTTTTGCAATGCTGTCATTGACCATAGCTTATCATGACTTCCACCACATTCTCACCGGACCATTAAACATTATTCTGCTTGACCCAATCCTGACCGACGTTTTATGGTGCCCCTTTGCATCCACAAATTTTCTTGTCGTCTCACAATTTTCTCCTCTGACCAATCACGCTGCTTGGCCTGGATTCATGAATCGACTCCCCTATCGCGAATTAATTCAAGGCCAGGATTATTGGATACAGGACCAGTCCCTCCCCAACGCATTAGAGATTGCCCAACGATGTATTGCCATGACAACCTGGACCCTGGGGTCCCCCTGGCGGCCAGAACCCTGGCCCGGCATGCGGGCTCCTGGAGCTCTAACTCCCGATGAACTGCGCACCGTGGAAGATTATGTCATCAAAAACTTAGGTATTCCCCACCTTACTCCTCAATCAGATGGCGAGGCAGGATTTTCCGGACACAATCATATTCAGATTTGCGGAGGAGCGGAAGGGGTTGCCCGTCCACATGTCGACTCTGCGAGAATTTGCGATTACGCCGCCGTTCTCTACCTCCATCCAAGCCCACCCACATCACATTGCGGCACATCGTTCTACCGCTTACATTTTCCCGGAGAACCACCGGACGGCAACTATTGTCCCAAAGACTATGAAAGTCTTAGCGAAGTGCCTGGCATATCACAAGAAATGGATCCTACCATGTTCAAAGAAATTCTAGAGGTCCCTTATGTCTTCAACCGCCTAGTTGCCTATAAATCGGATCTCATCCATTCTGCCACGGGGTATTTTGGTTGGGACCATGTGCTGGCTTCAAAACGAATGGCTGTCGTGTTCTTTTGGAAAGCCGGATCTTAACGACTCTCGAACACAGAGCATACGCTATCTACTCGCTCATGCATGGCTTCTTGAATATACTCAGCTCATTCGAACTTCGATTAGGTTTTGACAGATTTTTTGGGGGGCTTTTTGTGACTGGGGTCTACGTGAGGATTGCTTCCACGAGCCAGCATTTCACTGGCGGTTTTTCTAATAGTTGGAGTCAACGTGCCTCCCCCCAACATGCGAGCGATTTCGGTTTCCCGATGAACTCCAGTGACTTCGTGGACTTGCGTTAGCGTTCGATCCTCCAGCGTTGTCTTCTCAACCACAAACTGTGCATGCGCCTGCGAGGCAATCTGGGGAAGATGGGTGATACAGCACACTTGGTGAAATTGAGCCAACTGACGCAACCGCCCCCCCATGACTATGCCCGCCTCCCCGCCTATCCCACTGTCAATTTCATCAAAAATGACGACGGGGGTCTGATCATTTTCCGCAAATACCGTCTTTAAGGCCAACATGATTCGGGACAGTTCTCCGCCCGATGCGATCCGGCCCAGTGGCATCGGCGGTTCTCCAGGATTGGGAGCCAGAAGCATCTCAACACGATCCATTCCTGTCAACCCAAATTGATTTTCTCCATTGGTTATTTCAATATTCACTTGCACCTGCATCGTCGACATTTTCAGCGCGGCTAATTCCTGCTTGATGGCTTTGACCAAATGCTTGGCAACCGTTTTCCTTCGGGCCGATAAGTCTTCCGCCAAAGCCTTCATCGATTCATATCGACTGATCACCTCCGCGCGCAAATGCCGCACCTGTTCTTCTCCATTTTGGAGTAGCGCTAAATCTTGCTCCAGAGTCTTAGTGAGTTCCACTAAATCTTCGATCGGCTTTCCATATTTCTTTTTAAGTCGCTGAAGGCCTGCCAACCGACTATCAATCCGGTCCATTTTCTCCGGATCACACTCCATCTGTGTCCGATAATCCCGAAGGTTATCCGTCACCTCTCTCAAGGATATATTCGCTGCTTCCAACAACGGAATCCAGGATTCGCCTTTCGCATCAATTTTTGCAAGCTCTTGTACCCACCCAGTCACCTTACCCAGATTATCCAGAACCGATCCCTCTCCTTCATATAACGCCGTAAAGGCCTGATTCGATAGTTCTCCTAATCGACCGCTATACTTCAACCGATGATATTCCTGGCTGAGCACCTCTTCTTCTCCAGCCTGCAACTGCATTTTGACCAGTTCGTCATATTGATATTGAAGGATTTCCTGCCTATTGGTTTGATCCCGCAACTTGATCATATATTCATCCAACGCCGTCTTTTTCTCGATCCATTCTCGGTGCATCTCCTGATAGCAAACGACGGCATCCTCAAGATTCCCAAACGCATCCAGCAATTTGAGTTGGTTCTTAGGGGAGAGTAATGATTGCTGATCATGTTGGCCATGAATATCTACCAACTGAGGACCGATGTCTTGAATCGTTTGAAGGGAGGCGAGTTGTCCATTGATGAAATTGCGGTTCCTTCCGGACCGCGATAACATCCGACGAACGATTATATCCTGTTGGTCGGGTATGAGGTATCCGTCCTCTTGTAACCTGCGCGCAAGAGGATGAGTCGGTGAGATGACAAAACACGCTTCTAGCAGCGCTTCCTCAGCGCCAAACCGAATATGCTCAGCAGATGCTCGTCCCCCGGTAATTAATACCAGAGCATCGATGAGAAGAGATTTTCCAGCCCCGGTCTCACCCGTCAAAACAAGAAACCCAGGGGAAAATTCCAAATGGAGTTGATCGATGAGGGCAAAGTTGGAAATACGCAGCTCGGTCAGCATAACACCGAGTCATCGGTCTCGCTGATCAGGCAGGAGACGTGGATTGAGCCAGGAGCGAGTCAATAACTTGTTTGAATTGTTGCTTCGGTCTTGCACCAACAATTTTTTCGACAACTTGGCC
>BQIW01000048.1 GCA_021604105.1 Nitrospirales bacterium
GCGCCCCGTAAGTCTTGGATGAATTGTAAATACTTTTTTACGTCCTGCTTAGTTCCCCCTAATAACGGAGTGGCATTATTGTTGTGAGAATAGACAGCTTTATCGAAATCCATTTGGTCAATGACCCTTAAGGATCGCTCCCATTCTTTAATATTGAAATCTGGGACAATATTAAACATGACACGATTCGGGACGACGAGGTCGGCCATATAGGCGATTTTCTCTTTTGGCAAAAGAAACACGGTCATCCCGAGTCCGTGGTTCATGCCTAAATAATGCAATTCAAGGACCGTGTCTCCGAGAGTAATGTTTTTTCGATTACCTCCCCAACTTTTATCGGGCACTACCATATCCTGGCCGGTGTTGGCTTTCATCCAGGTATAGGCTTCCTCGTGGGCCATCAAAATTGCCCCAGCCTCACGAAACACTTTTCCGCCACTGGCATGATCCCAATGATTGTGACTGTGTAAGAGATACCGAATGGGTTGATCTGTTATTTCTCTTATGGCCATGACCATGCCTGATGCATGTTGGGAACTCACGGATTCGATGGCGATGACGCCTTCCTTCGTCACCAAAAACATGGAAAAATAGCCATTCGCTGGGTTCCCATAGCTATACACTCCGTCCGTGATCTTTGCGGTGTACGGGGGAAGGTCCTAAGCGAGAGCTATGTTGGATATGAAGAGGGCCATGACAAGCATACCAATGAAATGTTTCATACGATTTAACTCCTTTTCTCAACAGGTGATCTCGGAAACAAACATACGATGAACAAACATAAATATGTTGCGTTAGAGATCATCTCGAGGCAAAGCCACAGGTTTCTGTTTCGAATCCTGCGATGCTCTCGCGGTGACCTCATCCACAATGGCTTTTCTCAGGCATCCTAAGGCCAGCAACGGTCCACCCTTTCGGTGAAGCTGTTGCAACTGCGCCTTGCCGTTTTCGTCGATCAAGGTGATTGCATTCAAATCTACCCAGATCCTGCCCATTTAATAGCCCATGATGATACCTAACATGATCCGCCAGGTGTTCATGGGAAGCCATTCCTTATAAAAGAGCCAATCCTTATATTTTGGCAACTGGATGGTATTGGGAATCTCCATCACATTTTCACCATTGTTCATTTTGCGAAGAATTTCCGCTTTCAGATCCGCCAAATATTCCCGTTGAGCTACCACTTCGGCTCGACCACCTATCGGACCTTCATGCGAAAACACGGCTATCTGAAATGGAATAGCTTCAATTTTTTTCAAACTGCTGACCCAGGCATCCGGATCAAAATCTGGAATGATCGTAAAGGGCAATCGATTCGGTGTGACGATATCAACCAAGTACATCACCTTCTCCTTAGGCAAGTAATACACCGTCATCCCTGTCCCATGATTTGGACCGAAATATACGAGTTCCATGGTTTTATCGCCAAGCGTGAGAGCATATTTTTTCCCACTCCATGTAAAGTCTGGAATCGCAACATCCGGGTGCGGTTTTTTCAAAATGGCGTTTTTCGCTTCCTCGTGGCTCAAGAGAACAGCCCCAGCGTCCTTAAAAACCTGTCCGCCAGCAATATGATCACGATGGTTATGAGAATAGACCAGGTATCTTACTGGTTTATTTGTCACCTTTTTGATCTCTTCCAACATCCTTGAAGCAAATTCTGGATTGATGGAATCCGCGACAATCACTCCCTCCGAAGTTACAACAAACATCGCGTTATAGCCTGGTCCCGTGACGACATGCACATCCTTGGTGACCTCTAGTGTTGAATACGATGCACTTTGGGCAAATGCAGCTCCAGCAAATAACGAACTAAGAAGCACGATCAATCCCATGACTTTTTTCATGTCAAGACTCCCTTATTCGGTTCTTGGTATTCTGTCTAAATCAAATTATGCCGTGTCTGAATCGTAACCTCTTCCACAATGGCTTTCGTCAAACATCCAGAGGCGATAAGGGTTCCACCATGTTGATAAATTTGTCGCAAAAGAGCTTTCCCGCGTTCATCAACAGAGATCATGTCCCGTAAATCCACCAGGATGGTGTCGCTGTCTTCTGCAACACGGTTGGACGTCCAGTAGTGTTGAAACTCAGACACCCATGGACCAACCAATCGACCTTCGAGTTTAATGGTTAGCCCAGCCTCGCTTCGTTCTGAAGTAATTCTGAACATCGTCGTGTGGCCAAACGTCCGAGAGGTTCTTAGAAACAAGAGAGGGACGAATCAAACGTTTTCAGAAGCTTTCCTGACAAAATCCTATCAATCACGGCTTGAACTTGTGACTTAATGCTCATGATCGTCTTCTCCCTTCATACGAATTCACTTAGAGATGCAATATTCTCGACAAACTCGAGCTACCACCGACTGGTGGTAGATCGAGCCACTCATCAGTATGACAGCCGACTCATCACTGTGGTGATTTTGGCATGGCATGAATGCTTGCTTCACCATGCGAACCACGGTGCAAATCGATCACCTTGCCACCCTCATTCACTTCGACTGTGACGACGGTACCCTCTTCGAGGTTTTTGGTTTTGATTTCAAGCCGATCAATCGGAAACACTTTTTCTCCATCGATGGTTTCCAGCTTAATCTCTTTCTTCATTTTCCCCATATACACGAGTTTCCCGGTGTAGAAGTGATGGTGGCCTTCTTCACCCTTGAGATGGGCCTCGATGATATCGTTATTCTCGTCCATCACAATCGTCACTTCATCCCCATTTTTATATTCGGCATGACCATGCTCGCGAGCATTTTTCTGATTGAGCATCAGGCTGCCTGTGACGGTCTTTACCGTCACGAAATCACCCTTAATGGCGGTGACCACTCCGCTGACTTTCCTATGGCCCTCACTCAGGGTGTCAGCCTGTCCAACACCCGACCCAATGACTAACAAACCCATAACAACCGAAACGGCAATGATGTGAAGATGCATCTTACTGTTCATGATTGACCTCCTTATTAGGATTGTTGAAAGATAATTCCGTTCCTCAATGAACGGAGTGTACTATTGTGTGTTCTGGACAACGCTCAATCACTTGGCACGTTCCTGGAAGCATCCACGCTCCAGATGCCGGAACCCTGGGCAGAAAGAAAGAGAAAGACAAAACAATACAGGGCAGCGAGCTCCCCTCCATTTTGGAGAGGGAGGATGGCATTCACGCCATGGGCAATCCAATACGCGGCGGCCATGAGGCCGCTGCACAGGAAGGCCGCCCACCGGGTAAAAAGTCCAAGCATCACAAGTAACCCCCCAAACAGCTCAATTGGCCCTGCCACGTAAATGACAAACGCAGGGGCTTCCATCGGCATGGCTGTCGGAAATGCAAATAGCTTCTGTGTCCCATGCCACAAGAATAAAAACCCGGTGACCATGCGCATGAGCGCGTAGGCTTGTGGTTGAAATCCGCTCATGATTCTGCCTCCTGCTTGATCAGTCATTGATAATTACTCGTTCATTTTCTCGTACCTGTTTTCGTTCTCCTTCTAAGACAGGGCATAAGCCATACCAAAAGACGAGGGCACCAGAATGACTGAAAATTATTTGAAAATTTTAGGAAATTCTCTGATCAGGATAGATGACAGACTCTGAGTGTCGAAAAATGAGGTGACGGTATTTCGACAAATGATGAGGGGACGACACAAACACTACAGCGGGCGGGAAATCTTGAGCTTCTTCATTTTAGAGATCAGGGTTGTTCGTTTCAGATCTAATCGAGCGGCAGCTCCTGACGGACCGCCAATGACCCATTTCGTCTCGCGAAGAACCTGGACGATATGATCACGCTCAACTCCTTCTAACGTAGACTTGGACTGAGGAGAGGCGGGTTCCAATCGTGGAGCCGCTTTCAGATCAGTTAAGGGAAGCATGAGCACGGAGCCTTGCGACAGGATGACGGCCCGTTCAATCAGATTTTCCAACTCCCGAATATTTCCAGGCCAGTGGTAGCGGGAGAGGGTGTCCATCACCTTCGTGGGAATCGTTTCGATCGGTTTGTTCATCCGCCGTGCAAAGCGCTGGGTAAAATAGCGAACCAGAACAGGAACATCGACTGGTCGTTCACGAAGTCCTGGGAGTGTGATGGGAAAGACATTCAAGCGGTAGTAGAGATCACCTCGAAATTGTCCGGCTTCGACCATGTTGACTAAATCACGGTTGGTGGCCGCCACAAACCGAACATCCACTTTCATGGTACGGGTACTCCCCAGCCGCTCAAATTCCTGCTCTTGCAGGACCCGCAATAATTTGGACTGTAGGTCCAGAGGAATCTCTCCGACTTCATCCAGAAAGATTGTACCTCGGTTGGCGAGTTCAAACCGTCCAGCCTTTTGCGCAATGGCCCCCGTAAATGCGCCTTTTTCATGGCCAAATAGTTCGCTTTCTAACAGACCGGTGGGTATGGCCGCGCAGTTGAGTTTGACAAATGCCCGCTCCTTTCGTGAACTCAAATGATGCAAAGCTCGCGCGATGAGTTCTTTTCCTGTCCCTGTTTCTCCCTGAATCAACACGGTGGAATCCGTCGGGGCCACGATTTCGACTTGTTGTAAGACACGCTTCAGCTCGGCACTCTCTCCAATGATCTCGTCAAAATTATGCTCCGTGCGAATTTCATCTTTCAAATATACATTTTCCTGTTCAAGATTCTCTTTCAATTCATGTATTTTGTTGTACGCCAAGGCGTTGTCCAACCCAATGGCCACCTGTGTGGCAACCTCGGAAAGGAGGGCAACCAGGTCGTCTCCAAAACCTTGGTCGTGGGCACTCGCAACGTTCAGTGTCCCGAGAACCTCATTGCGAACTACCAGAGGAGCGCACGCGCCGGACTTCATGCCCTCAGCCAACATTTGGCGTGCGGTGTCTGAGTCGTACTGTTTCATGTCCGATTCATTCCAGACTAACGCCTTCCGGCTGTGAAATGCCTTTGTCGCAGGGGATTCATCTTTTCCAATGATACCAACTGCTTGAACGAAACCCTTCCGTTCTGGGAAGTCCAGTACCGGTCTTTTGAAAGTCTGCGTGTCCGAATCATACAAATATAGACTGGTCGTAACCTTCGGAATGATCTTCCGGAGAGAAGCGCTCACAGACGCGAAAAGCTCCTGTAAATTAAGAGTCGAAACCACGGCATTATTCACGTCCAAAAGAAGGCGTGAATGATCACGCTCTTTCGTGAGTTCCTGAACGTGAAGAACATTGTCCACGGCCACAGCCACGTGTCTCGAAACATGCTCCAGGAACTCAAAGTCTGACTCCTTATACGTGGCCTTTTCACAACTGGCAAAAATAAGCGCTCCCAGTTTGCGAACCGCCGTGGTCAATGGGAGCGCGCATAAGGAATTCGCGCCGTCTTCATGCATGCGTGAGAAAACATCAAGGTATCGACTGTCCTGAGTAATATCGGATACAAGGAGAGGCTTTTGGCTTTGAAACACTGTTCCACCTGGATGTAAATCTAACTTCCATGGATTCCCTCCTTGGATATCCGCCGGCACATCGGTTTGAATAATCAGGTCGTGAATGGTCTGGTTTTCAGGTTGATACAGCATGAGTCCAAGAAAATCGACTGGCACGATTTGAGGCACAAGCCTGGCCAGATCTCGAAAAAGGTCATGCAGATCCCAATTCTTGGAAATGGTCTCAGAAATCTCCAAGAGGGTTTTGTATATATGGTGGGTATCTGGATTGGATGGAAAAGTACTGTTTTCAGACATAAATCATACTAGGCAAAGCTTTATATGTGTTTAGCTTCAATTGTCGATAGAACCTAGCTTGTGAGATGTCAAGGGTTCGGCAAATAAGCGAGATCCCCAGGTCTTTGACTTCATATATTTTCTTGGCCGGCTGAACACGAGGTTTTTTCGCGTTCAATGGTCTTCTACCGCCATGGTGTCCCCGTGCTTGTGCCGCCTTGAGCCGAGTTTAGGTTCGTTCTTGAATAAGCCGCCGTCCGAATTGAACCAATGAAGAAAAGATATTGAAGATGAGCTCACCAGATGCTGTATGATGTCGACGACCCCATCACAGATTTACCAAAAGTCCATGCGGCATTTTCGTAGTTCTTCCACGACGGAGATGAGATGGTAAATCGACCGGCCTAGTCGATCGGGACGCCAGACTTGAAGTACATCACCTGACCGTAGCTTGGCAAGACACGCGTCAAGCCTTGGTCGTGTGGCCTGTGCTCCCATACTCTTTTCAACGAAGATATCGCTCTTAGTACACCCTTGTTTCTTTAGGTCATCAATCTGAATGGTAAGATCCTGATCACCCTTCCTGACCCTGGCATAGACGATGTTTGTTCCTCCAAACTTTTGAGGAAATATTCAAGATGTCTTAATTTTCCCTTGTTCCATGGCAATACCATATGCTTATTCATGATTGAATAGTATACGGCATCACGATCAAAAGAGCATGCATGCCGACATTCGTCAATTTTTCAGCCAACTCGAACTTTTAAAACTAAAAATGAACGCCGTACGATTGTGTTCTTTCGGCCAAAACCGTCTCAATCACACGTATTATTTCTCGGGATTTCCGTTGATCAAGCGCATCGGGATGGGGCGAGGCAAACCGGCCGGAATCGTTATCGAAGTACTGGCCTGACGCCGCCGCAAATTCATCTGCCAGTGCCGCGCGAATAAGTATTTCTGCGCCTATACGGATATCACCGCCGTCCACACCGAAGGCCTCTTTCACCATCTTGCTCCCGAGCATCGACCCGGGATTCACCGCAATGATGGCCGGGCCGTGATCCTTGAGTGAAAGCGCCAGGCTACGTGACCACATGGTCAGCGCCAGTTTACTCTGTGCATATCCCGCGCCGTCGGACAGGTGGCCTTGTGCGGCCAGCGCTTTGGGATCGACCGGCGACTGGGCCGCGGAAGACAGGTTGACCACCCGTCCGGATATCCCGAGCAGCGGTAAAAGCCGTTGGGTCAGCAGATAGGGAGCGATCGTATTGACCGCAAATCGCACATCGAGTCCATCCTTCGTGCTTGGATCAGATGCGCTGTAGACGCCTGCATTATTGATGAGCACATCAAGTGTAGCGTACTTTTCAGTTACTGCCGTTGCAAACGCTTCGACGTCGGCCAGACGCGACAGATCAGCTACGTAGCGTTCAACGCGCCCGCCACCCGGCAGCCCAGAAAGCGTTCGTTCCGCTTCTTCCAGTTTTGACGGATTGCGCCCATGCAGCAAAACATGGTGCCCCATTGAAACCAACACCCTGGCCGTCTCCAACCCGATACCGTCCGTCGAACCGGTAATAAGAATGATTTTCTGCATGATAGTGTCTCCTTCACACTGAAAAGTCCGGCAATATGTCATTGGCCAGACGTTTCAACGTTGTCTCGATATCCGCCTGATTAAAGCGGAGGTTAAACGCCACATGGTTGACGCCGATCTCTTCCCGCGATTTTAAATAGGCTCGAAGGTGGTTCGTACCCAGCCGAAAACCCAGATGGATCGGTTGCGGTGGTGTCCCAGGGTCTTCTGCTAGATCGACATACAGCGGTTGCATGACTGGCTGGGCGGGTCTTCCTGACGCCTCAACCCGTGCCCGCCAGTCGCGAATGGTCTGTGCTTGCACCATGGTATGACGTGGATACAGCATCCAGCCATCTCCATTTTGTGCAATCCATGCGGAATCTTGTTGACTGCCTCCCGTAATCAGCAGCGGCAGTTTTCCGGAAGCCGGTTTAGGCAGCATGTCCATTCCACCACCGGGGCTGCCATACGTGTTCTCGAACTCCGGTGCGACCTCGCCCATGCGCCTGATATAATCAAAGCTCTCGCGAAATCGTGCGCCGCGCCCGGCAAAGGGCAGATTAAGTGCCGGGTACTCTTCCGGACGGTCTCCGGAAGCAACTCCAAGGATCAAGCGCCCACCAGAAAGTACGTCGGCAGTTGCTGCGGCTTTGGCAATGTGAGCCGGATGTCGTAAAGGCAGTATGATACTGGCGACGCCAAGAGCGATCCGTTCTGTCAGTCCGGCCAGCAGGCCCAGATACACGAACGGGTCGTACATCTGACCGGCATCCCCGAATGATGGCACGTTAAACCGCACATCTCGTAACCAGACTGCGGAAAACCCGAGTGCTTCGGCTAGTTGAATACGTTCCACGTGACCGGTCATCGCCGGTACCGGGCCCCTTGAGTAGCTTTCCAGGGGCACCACCAATCCAAGGGTCAGCCGACTCTGGCGGAACACGGAGTTGTATCCCCGATTGATTGGTTGGAACTCGGTTGTGTCGAAAGTCACTGCCAAAGTCATCTCGCAAAGCCTCCGAATGGTTTCAGCTGTTGTGAATTGTGCCGCACACTTCGAGGGTCGTTGATTTCGAAGCTACGAGCATCGAGCATTATATTCAGCACTCTTCCGAAACTAGCTCGAACTATCACATGCAGTGAAAAAACGTAGAACAGCCGATGGCATTTATCTTCGCTCTCACCCTGTCCCCCTTTACGATGATTCGTAATTTTCAACAACCACTTTACCCATAGCTTGCCCACTCTCTAACCGAGCGTGCGCTTGTCCGGCTTCTTCAAGTGTAAAACGCTTTTCATCAAGCACAGGTTTCAGACCGCCAGACTCCACAATCTGAGTCACGTTGCGCAAAATCCCTGCATGTTCTTCTCGCTTTACGTTATGCAGCATAGGAATCAGCATGAACACGACGTGCAACGACAAACCCTTAAAGTGGGCGATGGATAAATCGATCTCACACAATGCAACTGTCGAAGCGACTTGCCCATTGAGTGCAGAGGCCTCAAATGAGTTAGCCATATTTGCACCGCCAACAGAATCGAACACCAAATCAAAACCTGCCCCACCCGTATGTTTGGCCACGTACTGATCAACCGTTTCAGTTTTATAGTTGATGGCCGTGGCTCCCAGTCGTTTGATTAATGCCAGTTGTCTTTCACCGCCACCCGTAGAATACACTTCGGCGCCAAAATGTTTAGCCAGTTGTAATGCAACATGACCAACACCACCGGATCCACCATGCACCAAAACTTTTTGCCCTGGCTTGATATCCGCGCGAGTCAAACCTTCGTAGGCAGTAATGGCAACCATTGGCAATGCAGCGGCTTCCCGCATCGACAAATTCTTGGGCTTATGGGCAATCAAATTGCAATCCGCCACCATATATTCAGCCAATGTGCCCGGTAAATCTGCTAACCCTCCGGCACAGCCAAAGACTTCATCGCCAATTGAATAATCTTTCACTCCGTTGCCGACGGCCTCAACCCGGCCGGCAAAGTCCATTCCAAGAATGGCCGGCGTATCGGGTGATAATGGTAACTCCTTACCCATTTTGCGAATCATGATGTCCACTGTGTTGACGCTCGATGCCGCGATTTTTACGAGAACATGACCAGCTTTTACTTTCGGTTTTTCAACCTCCGCCGCTTCAAATATGGCATCTTCGCCATAGGCATTCACACGCATTGCTTTCATAATGTTTGTCCTTGCTCATGTAACCGAATTGTTAATTCCAGAAATTGGTGTCCCTCTGTTACTGTTCCTCAATGGAAACTTACTTCACATGACAATTCAATCACGCTCTACTATTTCTACCAGATTGGGCAGATCATTTAGCATCGGAAATCGCTCGAATGTTTATCAGCAGATCTTTTCTGGTCGGCTGCGGAGGTTCAATCCGGATCCACCAATGACTGTTCGTCTTCAATGGGTAAGTCCTGATACAGGCTGACCGCTTTCATTGTGGAACTCCTTCCTGATAAGGGTGAATGATGAATATGGCGGTTTCCTTTTTACAGCCCCGCGTTTATGATATAGCTAAAATAGATCTTACGGATACGTTTAACAAGTACGCACATAAAAGTGTTATAGGATCAAAAAGTATACTGAGGAGGTTCGCTATGAGACACGAACGCTACGATTGCTCAAGGGGCTGCCCCGTCGAAGCGGCGTTAGAGTTGTTCGGGGGGAAGTGGAAAGGAATTGCGCTTTACCATCTGCTGGATGGGACCAAGCGGTTCAATGAGTTAAAGCGCAAGGTGGGCAATGTGACCCAACGAATGCTGACCAAACAACTTAGAGAGTTAGAAGAGGATGGGTTGATTTCGAGACTGGTGTATGCCGAAGTGCCGCCGAAGGTCGAGTACCGGCTTACCGAAAAAGGCAAGTCCCTTCGTCCGATATTACTGGCCTTGGAAAAGTGGGGAACGCGGTACGCACTTCCGCAAGCACCCGCCAAGGTAAAAAGCGCGTGAAGGACGCACTTTGGGAGATGAGTCGGCCTCTTTCATTAGATAGCATTTCTCCGATTAACCCCTACAAGGGGATGGTGTTGAATCTATTCAGCACCGACGTACAGTGCGACAGCTTTGGAGGGATTCCCCAGGTACGCAGTGCGGTAGAAGGCCACGGAATGATGCCTATTCCCTTTCAGATTGTCCGGCATGTCGGCACTCCAATGGGATGATTCGTCTCTGCTACGCACCGAATCAGAACCCTTCAAGCACAATCTTCCCCCTGGCAGAACCGCTTTCGATCTGCGCATGCACCGCCCGCAGTGTCGCCGCATCGATCTTGCCCGCAGTTTCGGTGACGGTGGACCGTATGCGTCCCGCATCGACCAGCGCGGCCACTTCGTTCAACAGCCTTCCCTGTTCCGCCATATCCGGGGTGCCAAAGAGCGAACGCGTGAACATCATTTCCCAGTGAAGTGACACGGCTTTACGCTTGAACGGCTTCGCGTTGAGCACTTCGGGGTCGTCGATCAGGCCAAAACGGCCCTGCGGCGCAATCAGTTCGACGATATCCGCTACATGCTGTCCGGTCTGAGTCGTTGAAAATACAAACCCGGGAGCGCCAAGACCCAGTGCCGCAACCTGAGGTGCCAAAGGCTGACGGTGGTCGAGCACGTGATGAGCGCCGCATTCCCGCACCCAATCCTGCGTTGCCGGACGAGAGGCGGTGGCAATCACCGTAAGATCGGTCAATGTCCGCAGAAGCTGGATGGTGATAGAGCCGACGCCACCTGCGCCACCAATGATTAAGATAGCGTTGCCTCCCTCCGGAGTCGGGCGTTTGACATCGAGACGGTCAAACAACATTTCCCAGGCGGTAATCGCCGTGAGCGGAAGTGCTGCCGCCTCTGCATCGCTCAGGCTGGAAGGTTTGCCGCCCACGATGCGTTCATCGACAAGGTGATACTCGCTGTTGGTGCCGGGTCGCGCGATGGATCCGGCATAAAAAACGGCATCGCCCGGTTTGAAATTCCGCACCTCAGGCCCCACGGCCTCGACCACGCCGGAGGCATCAAACCCTAAGACCCGCCAATCCCCTCCTTCGGGCGCAGCACCGAGGCGCAACTTGGTGTCCACAGGGTTGACCGACACGGCGATGATTTTGACGAGCAGATCACGGCCTTCGGCTTTGGGTGTCTCAAGGGTAATGTCCTGCAGAGCGTCTTCACGCTCAATCGGACCAGGTGTGTTGTAGGCAACGGCTTTCATGGTGAGTCTCCAGTTGTGCTGATGATATAAATCGATAATATGCGATTCACGCAACGACGAATCGTTGTAATTATACCGCTGACAAAGGATCCGAACGAGTGGAAGGACTGAAATGCTCCCCCCAGCCACTGATAATTATTTGTGCGGTACTCAGTTCGGGGATTGCGGGATTCGGTTGGGAAGCATCGAAAATTTAATGATTCCAGATCGATGTTCGGTGACGGATGCGGGGTTTGAACTTGAACAGAGAAAACACATTTCTTCAAATTTGTCATGAACGAGCCCGCCATAGTCTCCAACAAGCGCCCATCCATTCTCCGGGCTTGCGGCTGATGGGTTGATGATTTCGATTCGGGCTTGGCTTCCAGAAAAATCAAATTGAATGTCTTTGGTGGATGCTATGGTGGTATTGCCCGTCACGGTGATTGTTGAATTTGCTCCAGACTTTGGACCAAGAAGGGTAAATACATGAGAGCCGTCGTTTACACGGAGGTTCCAATCTATGAAATTTGGTGCAAGGAGCGGCCCAATCGTTCCATCCGTCTCGATAAAGCCGGAGACAGTCCCTTTTCCATCAATCACTCGATTCACATCGTAGGTAATGGCCAAGGATTGCAGAGGCATCTGCGCAAGGGAAAAAATGACAATCATACTCGCAAAATGATGCCGGCCTTTTTTAAATGTCCTCATCGTTGTGTCCCTTAGTGAAAGTGATCGTCGAGGCCCGTCTCTTCCCCAAAACAAAAAGAGTTCGCAATAGTGGATTCAAACACAGAATGGTGAACCTGAGGATCTACGATTGTCAACATTCTCTGAGAAGTAGACCTGGTGATCCAGGTATCTCACTCCGGTAACAGGAGAAACTTGGTGAACGGGTTAACCACGCGCTGAGGGGTAATCTTCAATCAGATCCATAAGTCCCTGCAATCTCTATTCTTTGCACAATAATTGAAAGCTGTTTTCTGCATATACCGCTTTGCTCATTATCGATAGACAACATAACGTCTGTAGTCTTGGCGGATATGTTGATCAGCCTGACTGTGAGGTTCCCATAACTCGTGCAAGGATTAAACCCATTCAACTCAACAAAACCACGATGCGGCGATCAGACTTATCAAGATGGGAAGAGAATTAGTTGGATCAGTTTCCGATTTTGCTATACTCATCAACGCCATATCACCAAAGAACAACTGAATTCCAAAAAGCCTGACAGGCAGGACTTGTTACCTAAACTTAGAAGGAGGGAACATGAAACCACACAACCATTTTGGGAAGACAGGCCTTTCACTCGTCGTCATGGTGGTTATGACAGTTGTCCCTCCAGTGACTGCCAGCTATGCCCAAGACAAAGAAATGTTTCCTCGACGCAGTGTCTTTTCTAATGCGATATTTTTTGGAGACAGTCTCACGGATATTGGGAATGGTCCAGCAAGTCTGACATTTGATGGGGAACCATCGGACGGCGAATATTTCACCTCGGATAACGGTATTTTCAACAATATCTACGTTCCGATCTCGAATCCCGTGAACCCTCGCAAGGATACCATTCTCCCCGGCACCAAATTATGGTTCCCACCAACCAAGAGAGGCTCTAGGCTGTTTCGTGTAACATTGCCGCCAGAATTGCCATTGTGTTCTAACCAAGGGTGCGTGAAAAAGACCCACCATTCTCTCAATTGGACAGAATATTTTGTGTATAACGGCGTGTTGAAGAAAATATTGAAGCAGGGTGCTGATTTGCGCCCTTGGATCATTCAATTCAACGACACCCTTGCTTCTGAGGTTTCCCTTCGACAATCCGTAAATTATGCCTTTTATTCCGCGCTCTCAGGTGAGGGATGTACCAATGTAAATCTCTTCCCGTTGCCTTGTACCTTTGAGGGTCAATCACTCCAGGAGTCCATCTTTACACGACAAGATGTCTATCGAAACAACCAAAGTTCAACGAATGCAGAGGCAAACAGTCTCTTGCGGGAGACCGTCATTATTCCGGCCTTGCATACTCAAATCGATATATTTGAAGTGGATAAGGATTTGGGGCAGATCGTGATCAATGAGCATACACTTTTCATTGTCTATACGGGAGCGAATGATCTCGCTGCCGCGTTCTTTCTCTTTGTCGAGGGAACGATTACATTTGACCAATTTATTCAAGCCTTGACCATTGGGATTCCGATGGAAATTGCTGGAGGGGTTGAACGGTTACTTTCCCTCGGCGCCAAGAACATTTTGGTTCTTGGGCAATTTAATTTGGGGCTCACTCCTCGATTACTTTCAATGGGGGATATCGAAGGCCCCTTAGCCAAGCATGAGGTGGCCGCCGAATTTGACCAGTTATTGACATTGTACAATCAATCACTGCAAGCACAGATTGGAAATCTTGAGAGCAAGAGGATAAAGTTTATTGATATTCAAACACCCATACGAAATGCCGCCAATACATTTTTCATTGGCAGACACGCTGGCTATTTTTATTCAATTGGTGAACAATGTGTCGACGAAACCGCTGGGATCATTCAACTGGGGAAGGCGGCTTCCTGCTTTAACAACAATGTTCCAGTCCCCATTGGATTTTGGAATGCCTCTCATCTGAGCACACAGTTCAATCAACTCATTGCTGCGGCTGTGTTGGAAGAGTTTCTCCCGAGCCGGGTTTCGGAACCCAAAAGATTTGGGTTCCACAATAGATTCGTTCCTCAGATAAGGCTGGATCAGCTGGAAACTCAACTTACGACGCGGTATCGGAGGTAGCTTGAATTTGGAGTTGTAGACCACAGGAATTATACCGACCGTCACCACACTCGAGGAGGAAAATATCTCCATCGAAGCAATGCTCTGCTAAGCATGTTCAATCACCCTGGTCACTTTTTTGTGTTACACCCTTAAATTCTTCTGACTCAATCCGCTGGATATCAATCATCGAACGGTCAAGAAACGCTTGAATTTCCTCATCCCACCCGCTCTTAAATTCAGTCGTGAGAAACGTATCAACGATTTCCTTGGCTTTAAAAGATGCCGTAACCATGCCACCCATGGTGAGGACGTTGGCATTATTGATCGATCGGGCCTTTGTCGCCGCTGAAGGATCCTCGCACACCGCGGCAAAAACATTCGGATGTTTGTTCGCAATGATCGCCATGCCCATCCCGGTGCCGCAGACCAGGATACCGCGGTCACACTCACCTGACCCCATTTTTCCGGCAAGTTCATGAGCGACCTCATAATAGGGACGTGCCTCATCGGTTGTTCCGCCAACATCCACGCACACATGACCGAGTGCCAGGACATGTCGCTTCACTGTCTCTTTCAGTTCAAGTCCGAAGGGATCTGCTCCGATTCCAATTTTCATATCCAACCCCTCTTTGCTGTATCTGCCATGGGCACCCCAGCGTACGGATGCACCGGCATTGCGTGAGCACCGTCCCCGGTAGGCTCCTCTATTGCATACGAACCCGTATGCGGTACAGTCCGTTACTGGAGGGTGGTGTCCACGGACCCGAACCAGAAGGTAACCGGGCACACACCACATATAAAAGATTGGCGTCGGCACCCCGTCCAAAATCAAGATTCACGGCGGTCTCCTCGGTCGCCAGAAAGGCGAGTGGTTGCCCACTCGGTGTGTAGATGTGGACCCCATTGCTACCGGGAGGGCCACCGATTCCCACATAGATGTTCCCCTCCCTATCCACAGTCATCCCGTCACCCCAAGTCCCCGTGGGAAATGTCACCACCATGTTCCGATAACGAAGAGAGCCATCGTCCAAAAGATCATACGCGTGAACCGCGCTCGGTGGACCGCCGACAACAGGAGGCTTCTCCAGGATATTGATGCTATAGATTCCAACTTCAACGACGTAGAGGGTCTTCTGATCGGGGGCGACGGCGAGTCCGTTTGGTTGCCACAGGTTTGCCGCAAGAAGATGCACACGGCCGTCAGGGTCAATTCGATAGACGCCCATCACCGGTTGATCAATGGGCTCATGTCCTGTGTAGCGCGGGTCGGTGAAATAGATCCTCCCGCGGGCATCAACTGTCAGATCATTTGGGGAATTGAACCGATTCCCGTTGTACAGACCGGCAACAGTATCGCTCTGGCCCGTATTCATCTCGGTGTGCGTAATCCTGCGGCCACCGAAGTCAGCACCTTCGGCCACGATCATATCGCCACGGGCATCAAACACAATGCCATTTGCCATCCCACTCGGTGAACGGAAGATGGTCGTTACGCCCGTGCGTGGATCAAAGCGCCAGATACGACCGGCCTGCATTCCGCTCATGCTCGTGTGGGGAATGTCTGAGAAGTAGACCGACCCGTCCGGAGCGACAGCCGGGCTCTCAAGCCAGAATCCACCGCTGAATACCTGCTCGAACTTGGCTTCGGGGTCCACGAATGAATCCTGAGCCGGAAGGGTCCCGAAGTGGCCCACGACAGTAAGCAGGACGACGACGACGCAGATTCGTTTCACCATGATGTTCACTCCTTTTGGAACTAGGCCAAAAGTCCGGCTTCCTTGCATGAGAGGCATATCAAAAACTCAGGTGAATCCGCAGGAGATGCAGAGCTTCGATTTTAGGCCTGGCACATCTGCGCGATTCTCTTGAAGACTGCAAAATATGTCAAGTTGAGAGTCTGTAGGGATAAGATGGGGGAATCCAATGGGCATTTTAGAGCACTTCCATTATGGGTCTGTTGAAAAAAGCCGCCAGCGGCGTTCTCGCCATTTTCCCGTGCTCACGTACTACGCGTACGTTCCGCGCGTACAAACGGCTGCGGCCTTGCTGGACGGACCCTTCGGGAAGACTCAGGGCATGCTTTTTTGAACCGACCTCTAGCCTTTGATGAGTAATCTCATCCTGCGCAAATTTGCCCTTGAACCTCCTTATTATTCAACACTCCCCATATTTTCCTCTGCCGTGTCTTTGTCACACCTGTGCCAATGAAAAAAATTTTAATATTTCCAATATTCAACGGTTTCGCAATGAACTCTCAGGCGTATGCGACACAACAGGGCTCAAAAGGACTCATGAACATTCGTGAAAGGTGGAGTAGAGGAAAAACGATTGCCCAACATTCCCTCCCTGGAACGTTGGGCAATCCATCGTGCAAGATACCGGCAGGGGAAACGTTACTGACTCGTATTCTGATCGTATTCGGCGGCTTCTACAAAGAAATAGGTGTGGCAAGCCCGATCGATAAACGTCTTAGAGAGAGTCGGCGGCACTCCATTGAATTTCGCAATGCTGACAATCTGCTCGATCAAATCCCGGGGATGGCAACTCCGCATATTCAATTGATACTTGACATACACACCATCCAATAAATATTGCACGGCTTCAGGATCATACGGCACCCCCTTTTTCCTGCAGACTTCTTCAAAAATCTGTGTAAACCGTTCGGGGGTCGGGTCGGCAATGTAGATTTTATTTCTGATCCGGCGAAGAAAGGCTTCATCGGCCAGCTTGGCCGGCTCCAGGTTCGTGGCAAACAACACAATCGTGTCAAAGGGAATTTGAAACACTTTACCCGTATGCAAGGTCAAATAATCCACCCGCTTTTCCAACGGCACAATCCATCGGTTTAATAAATCTCGCGGACGGACCAATTGTCGTCCAAAGTCGTCAATCAAAAACACCCCGCCATTGGCTTTAATATGCGGGGGCGCTTTGTAATATTTTGCGGACGCATTAAAAGAGAGATCCAGCGTGGCCATCGTCAACTCACCACCGGCAAACTCGATCGGACGTTTACAGAGCACCCAGCGGGTATCTTTTTCCACTTTGGCTTCAATGAGGGATCTGGCCGCTTCTTGTGGAACATCGACTCTGACGTGGGTGATCGGATCGAACACTTGAATGATTTGTCCATCGACCTCCATGGCATAAGGAATATAGACTTCTCCCCCGCCTACCGCTTCCAACATTTTCCCAATGGCTTCGGCCAGGACTGTTTTTCCATTTCCAGGAGGCCCATACAAAAAGATGGCCCAGCCGGAATTGACAGCTTCCCCGAGTTGATCCACAGTGCCGGGAGTCAGCACCAAATGTTCCGTGGCCGCAGTCACAGTTCGTCGGTCAATGGTTAAACTATTGACGGGCTGACTTTTGATCATGTCGATATACTGATTGAGGGAAACCGGAGCCGGTCCCACATACCGGCAGAGATCCATAAAAGCCGTGGCTCGCTGTCGGCCAGCCTCCGTCAACACATACCGGAGTAACACCCCGAGGGACTCCCCGTGTCCCTTGACCTCGCACAACTTCTCCCGTTGAATGAGGGTGAACAACTCTTTCATGACCCCATATGGCAATTTCATAATCTCCCCGGCCGATCGCTCGGTGAGTTCTCCTTGGGTATAAAGCGTTCTAACCAGAAGCTGAATAAGCAATTCCTCCGGCAACCCGGTCTCCTCAATGGTCGTTGGGGCCGTTAAAGTGCGAGCGTTGAGAGGTTGGGTCTTCACACTTCCATTAGATGTCATTGTGGCAGCCGAACTCATTCGTAATCTCCTTTAATTAGTCCATTTTGAGAACATGGGGGACATGGCGCAGAATGATTGCTACGGTTCGTCCACTATGGTGCCCTTTTACAAAAGGGATAATCTCTGTAAAATTAAAAAAACATCGCCATGCATACGTTCCCGCGCTATTACCCTATCTCGCTCACACAACCGTTCCATGAGGTTGCATGAGAATTTCTTTCCATGCCTATCGCCATCTCTCAGATATTCGACCCGCTAAGCGTTCCCCTATCGGTTCTGTCCAAAAAAGGCTTCATGGCTTTCAATTGAACTGGCATATGTGGCTGATGGTTTTCGGCCTCATTTCAATCGTTGGCTGTACCGAATCGCTTCCCGATTACACGCTACGTTTTGGGTTAGCCAATTCACCGACGAATTTAGATCCGCGTCATGCCACTGATGCCACGTCAGCCCGAATCAATCGGCTTCTGTATTCCCGCTTAGTGGATTTCGGCGAGGGCACGGTCCCGATTCCAGCCTTGGCCACGTGGCGTGAACTCTCTCCCATCCACTATCAATTCACCTTGCAAGAACCGGCACCGCTCTTCCACAATGGCGCCAGACTCTCCGCCAACGATGTCAAAGCCACCTATGCCTCCATTCTGAATCCTGCCACGGCATCTCCTCATCGGGGTATTCTGCAAATTATTACCCGGATCGACACACCGACGGAGAATACCGTTGATTTCTTTCTGAAGCAGCCCGATTCATTATTTCCCGGCTATTTAGTTATCGGCATTCTCCCCGCAAACCTTATTGCCAGGGGGCACCCTTTCCAGAAACATCCCATAGGCAGCGGGCCCTTCCAATTTCTTGAACGCCCCGATGACACCCGGCTTGTCATCGAGCGACGGGCGGATGGTCAACGTGTGGAGTTTTTACGAATTCCCGATCCGACCGTTCGAACACTCAAGCTTTTGGCAAATGAAATTCATCTCCTTCAAAATGATCTCCCTCCTGAGCTTGTCACGTATCTGTCCGCCCACAAGGGCATCGCCTTGCAACAGCGTCAAGGGGCAAATTTTGCCTACCTGGGGTTTAATCAGTTAGATCCTGTGGTCGGTCAAGAACTGGTGCGGAAGGCTATTGCCCATGCCATTGATCGCGAGCACATTATACAATTCGTGTTAAGAGGGCGAGCCAGAGTCGCGCAAACGCTCTTTCCTCCGGAGCATTGGGTTGGACATGCATCCTTACCTGGGTACACTTACGATCCTGAGGAGGCAAAACGCTTATTGAAGAAAGCCGGATATGATCATGCCCATCGCCCGACCATCACCTATAAAACCTCAACCGACCCCTTTCGATTGCGCTTGGCCACGATTATTCAATACCAACTCGACCAGATTGGCATTGATGTCTCCATCCAAAGCCACGACTGGGGCACATTTTACGGTGATATCAAATCCGGCCGATTCCAAATGTATAGTCTGGCCTGGGTCGGCGTGAAATCTCCGGATATATTCCGGTATGCCTTTCATAGTGACGCCATCCCGCCCGTCGGCGCCAACCGTGGTCACTTTGCCGATGTGGTGGCGGATCGCCTTATAACGCAAGCCGAACGGACCCTGGACAGGCAGGAGCAGCAGACGCTGTATCGCACTCTTCAAGCCCGTCTTTTGGACACACTCCCGTATGTGCCTCTCTGGTTTGAAGACCATTATGCGCTGGCATCCACCAGCATTACCGGATATCAATTGAGTGCCGATGGCAATTATGACGGACTCAGCCAGGTCCGGTGGATGGGACCTCCATCAGTTCCCCCCAAACACATCGCACGGCTCGACCCATGACCATGCCACGCGACCAGGATCCGGTCATGCAGGCTCTATTTGTTCAATTACCCTTTTCGCCTGTTTCGTCATGACTCATTTCCTGGTCACTAGAATCCTGAGCGCAGTGTTCGCCCTTTTGGGAGTGATTTGCCTCGTTTTCCTGTTGATTCATCTTATTCCAGGCGACCCCGTAGAAGTAATGCTGGGTGAATCAGCTCAACCGATAGACAAAGAAACCCTTCGCCATGCCTTAGGCCTGGACCTCCCCCTCCATCAACAGTGGTGGATTTACTTCAAGGGGCTTTTACATCTGGATTTGGGCACATCGCTTTTTTCGGGTCGGGCGATTGTGGATCTGCTCATTGAACGCATTCCCGCCACCCTCTATCTCAGTCTCATCTCCCTGATTGTGGCAATCGGCTTGGCGCTTCCCCTTGGCCTGGTCGCGGCCGTCCGACAACATACTCCTCTGGATTATGGCGCAATGGGGTTTGCGTTGTTCGGAATGTCAATTCCCAATTTCTGGATGGGTCCATTACTCATTTTAGTCGGTGCCCTCTGGCTTGGCTGGTTTCCCGTGAGTGGACGGGAAGGCTGGAACTCCGTCGTACTCCCTGCCCTGACACTCGGAACAGCCATGGCGGCCATCCTGGCCAGAATGATTCGAAGCAGTGTCCTTGAGGTATTGGGGGAGGACTTCATGCGAACCGCTTGCGCCAAAGGCCTCTCCTCGACACGGGCGGTCTTGTACCATGCGCTTCCCAATGCCCTCTTACCCATCTTGACACTTCTTGGCCTTCAGCTCGGGGGCTTGCTTGGTGGAGCGGTGATCACGGAAACCGTGTTTGCCTGGCCTGGATTAGGCTTACTGATGATTGAAGCCATTCAACAGCGCGATTATCCGGTCGTGCAAGCGGCCGTGCTTTGCATCAGCATGACCTATATCGTGGTGAATCTGCTCACGGATCTGCTATATGCATGGCTGGACCCTCGCATCCAATTCACCACTGGGGAGGGTTGAAAAATTCCGCCAGCGGCGTTCTCGCCCCTTTGTCATGCTCACGTACTCACTTGTACGTCCCGCGTGCCAAACGGGCTGCGGCCTTCCCTTCGGCATGACTCAAAGCAGGACTGGACGGACTTCTTTGAACCCTCCCTTATTGCTCTTGATTGCCACGCAATATTATGGAGAGGATTGAAATGGGCGGAAATCTGAATTATTCAACAGTCACCATAGATTAACCATGCGTCTTTGGCTCCCACTCTCCATCATCGCCGTGTGGGCCTTTCTGGCCATCTTCCATCCCATACTTTCCTTAACCCCTGATGCGATTGATCTCACCAACATTCTTTCCCCGCCAAGTCTGGAGCACTGGTTGGGGCATGATGAATTAGGTCGGCCGGTTGCCGACCGTCTTATCAGCGGTGCACACACGTCGTTTTTTGTTTCGCTGTGCGTGGTCGCCCTGGGGGTCGGTCTTGGAAGTCTTCTCGGCGTCTCCAGTGCCTATCTCAGCGGATGGGTCGATGTGGGCTTTGTGCGAATTGTGGACGTCATGCTCGCCTTCCCCGGGTTACTGCTTGCCATCGCCCTGGCCGGTGCGTTGGGACCGGGAATCGGCAATGTGATTCTGGCTTTGGGAATCGTGGGATGGGTGGGATATGCCCGACTGGCGAGGGGACAGGTCCTCGCCCTCAAACACGCCGATCATGTCCTGGCCGCCCAAGCCATCGGAGCACCACCTTGGCGTATTATTCTCCGGCACCTTCTGCCGTTAATCATGGCCCCGCTTATTGTTGAAGCCAGTTTTGGTGTCGCCGGCGCCATCATTGCCGAAGCCGGCCTCTCCTTTTTGGGGCTGGGGGTTCAACCCCCTGCCGCATCCTGGGGAAGCATGATTCGAGACGGGACCCGCTACATGTTGGTGGCTCCCCACCTGGTCATCTTTCCCGGCTTGACTCTCATGGCGGTTGTTCTCGCGGCCAATATGCTGGGAGATTGGCTGAGAGATCGGTTGGATGTGAAAGAACAGACCTCCCGAAGACCGTCATAAAACAGGTCGAACGGCAGACAGAAGGTGACTGCCGGTTCTAGACCTACAGCCACCTTTCTGATTTCGGATTCAATGATGGACAAAAGGCCTTTGGTCGATCAGGGTGTTTCCTTATTTTCTGAAGGCAGCGGAAACGAGATGATGATGCCGCCCATGACATCTCCCAATTTAAAATCCCGCTTGGAACTCAACAAATGCCCGTTGTGACAATCCACGCAGGCTTTGGAAACAGCCCGATCCGCATAAATGGCTTTAAAAAACCGTTGATCCCCTCTCTTGATAATTCCACTATACACTTCCTCGGGATCTTCAGCGACGACTTTTAATCCGGCCTCTTCAAAGACGGTGCTTGGCCCATTCTCCTCATAAATCGGCCACAAACTGGCCAGACGATACCGCAGCCCGGACCCACCCATTTCGACCACTCTCCCACCCATCAAGAGCATTTGCGCCGGGAGTGGAAGCGCCTTCCGTTGCTTCCAGGCTTCTGCGGAAATCACAATACGATTTTCCTGCATACGATCCACCACATGCGTCGTATAGAGCGCTCTGTCTGCAGCAATCACCGCATGAATATACCCGGCCACCACCTCTGGATTGAAACTGACTTCAGTCCCTGGTGTCACCCGCACTTCCGCTTCATCCTCACCCGCAGCTTGAGCGCTATCCCAACCGCCCGAGCACACCACAGCCCCAAGCACAATTCCTAAGAACAATAGTCGTAAACCCATGGTCGCCCTCCTTTCATCCGTCATTACTTCAGTGAATGAATCAACATCCTGTTGCATGGCTTCAAGCGGGCTACCTCAGAAGATTCCTCCTGTTCTTGGACTATCAGTCATCATGTTCCCTCGTCTGCCGGGTGACCACTCGTGGCCCGCATGACAGCCCGTTAGGGAATCTGGCGTCTAATCGAAGGCACGATTTCAAGTCCCTCTTCCAATAACTCCAATCCAAACCTGGGATTCTCCTCAATTTCATGCGCACTCCGTCGGCCTTGTGGAGCCTCATACTGAAAATTCGCCACAGTGGCCTTCTGAGCGGTTACCGTGATGGGTTGTTCCACAAACTCCTTCATCCCGGGATGCCAGGCAGTCAGCATATAGTCCCCAGGAGGAACGTCGGTAATTTCAAAGGTTCCATCCTCGGGGGTAATCGCATAATAGGGGTTTTCCAACACGAGTCCCCAGGAAAACATATAGGGATGGAATCCGCACTGCATGACAAACACATTCCGTCCTTTTCGTAAATGAATTTTTTCCACCATTGGTTCACCGGGGAGGTGTTTCTTGCCGAATATTCCCGCCACCTTGTGATACGGGTTCATCGGGAGGGGACGATTGAACAATACCCTGGCTCCTCGCTCTCTAGCCGTTTCATATCCCTGAATATCATGCTCGACCGGATCCATGTTGACCACAGTCAGTTTGTCCCCATCGCGCAGTACATTGACAAACGGAATAAATTCACAGTCGACTGATTCAATCCTGACCTTGGGTAAATTGAACGGTTTCCCTTTTTCGATATCTTTGAGATAGACCACCACATCTTTAAGACTTTGATCAGGCCCGATAATAAAATCCTCAACAATGCGCCAACCCGTTCCCGTAGAGATAGTTCCACAAAACACCGGATCGGGAATCGTCACCAGATTAAAGGCCATGGGTCTGGGCTTTTCTCCCGTAATGGTCACTTTCCCTTGAATGGTTCCCCCATCAGTCACGGTTATTTCATCGTAGGACCAGCCCGTTTGCGCAAACAGCGCTATAAGCCCAGCCCCGACGATCCCTTTCCATACGTTTCGGCCCTTCATTCTTTCCTCCCACAAAAAATAAAATGATTACCATGCTTAAGGACATTCTATCGAACCATCTTCTCAAAAAAAAGCGGGGAAGCCGAAGGGTGGCTTCCCCGCTTTCGCTAACCCTTGGAATAAGGGTATGGCTTACTTCGCGACGGTAGGAATAATACGCGGCTCGCCACTGGGCTCATCAAGAGCCGCTTGTTTGGATGACATAGCCGGACCGTCCAATGGCTGAATCCGTTGATCTGTTTTCGGCAACACCCGAAGATAGCCCCATTGTCCCGATTGGGAATAGGGTAACCGGCCATTGCTCCACACATAATCTCCGGGTAAGGCCCATTTGCCTCCAGCCGATGGCAGGAAGACATCCAACTCTTCCGAACCCGAGAACTCCACGGTGCTAATCATATCCGCACCGGGAAGGAAGGGTTCGATCGGCCATTCATGCTTCTCCACCGTGAACATCCCGTTCTGCTCACTGCTGGCGCCAAAGACGTGAATCCGTACTTTGTCGCCGGCATGGGCTTCAATCAACGGTGTCACAGGATCCTGCGGCTCATCCACTTGGCACGGTTGGAACATCCGGCCCAACGAACAACCGGTTTCTTCCCGATGAAGATAGGGTTCGGCGCGATAGTTGACGCCGGTTAGCCCTGCTACATTTTGCACATAGGGCATAAAGCTGGTCCCGATGATGTTATCCTCGTCCTGGAAATACAAGGCCACATCCCGGTAGCTCACCCGGTTCTCATTTCCCTGAATAGTCCGATCCACGATCACATCGGCATTCCAACTATTTTTTAGAGAAATATCTTCCCCGGTTTTGGGATCACGGTATTGTGATCCTTTAGGTCCGATAATGATTCCCCCGAACAGGCCGTTTCGGGGATTCATGGACACATTTCCCCAATCCCACACCAACGTTTGCGTCTCGCCATTGAAGGGATCCGCATAATACGTGTACATTCGGGATTCTCCGGGCGCCACGGTTTGGTCGCCGGGATTATTCCCTAAATTTAGACCTTGGGAATCTTTGGGATCGAAGGCCAGTCCGAAGGCCGAGAACGACGCTCGCCCTTCTTTCAGCTTATTCGTCAATTTGACTTGGAGACAGTCACCCACGTTGGCCCGTAACGTTAACGGCATGGGCTGCACATCACCTCCAACCTTTTTCACCTCATCTTCGAGGACATAGATTTTGGCTTGAGGATTGCGCAATTCAATCTTGCGTTCAAAGTCCACTTCGATCGCTTCCGGAGCATCGCTATTGAAGCTCATTTCCGGATGATCCAAGGCCACGACATTGAAGCTCCTTACCGGAGCCTCTTTCGGACAAACCGGTAATCGCTCCGGCATGCCTTCTTTGCCATAGGCTTTATTCGGCAAGGGCTGCAGATCATTCACCGGCTTATCTAAGACCCGAATCAGCCCCCAAGAACCTTCCGAAAACTTCGAGCTCCGGCCATTGAAGAACATATAATCTCCGGCTTGATGACGCGGACCACCCGCTTCAGGAATAACCAGGTCATACCGTTCGGCAATTCCGATATGCAGCGAATGTTTGCGATTAGCTTCCTGCGCATATCGTTCTGACCAGAACGTATGGCCGGACAACGTAAACACGTTACTTTCATTCATCGTGACATCCAACAGCCGGAACACAATGGCATCGCCCAGATAGGCCCGAACCATGGCCGTGCTGGGATCACCATGTACTACACTGCTGAATATTTGCGATGGCTCCGGGTTATTCGCCAGTCGTTGCGCGAAGGGCTCTGACCGGAAATTGAAGGCTCCCCCGGTGGTATGCGTCCCGCCATTCAGGAACGGCATGGGCGTCATCTTGATTTTATCATTCGGTGGCATAATGAACGATACCGTCCGACCCGCTTCCAACGCCACATCCACCGGTTGTCCTGGAGGATTACCGGCGGTCACGATATTCACCGTGTGCGGCACGGTATCCATGATGTGCACCATCAATTCGCGGAAGCTGCCGGCCACATCATGTCCCACACGTTCCACCGCATGGATGTCAGCGACCGGACCCGTACGAATCCGTTTCCCGGTTTTCGGATCATGCCACGTCGAGCCGAAGGGTTCGGCAATCATGGTTCCCACCGCGCCGTGGGGCCACGTCGTGCCACCAAAGGCATGATCATGCCAGAATACACTGCCCACATCCGCGTCTACCCAGAACCGCTGCCGCACATATTCCACAGTCACAATGTCCTCGACCGGATGCGCATTCTTCAAGGGCTGGGCAAAGGTCAACGTATTGCCATTAATTTTGACAATCCGTCGCACCTCCTGGCCTTTGACATTATCCGCACCGATCAGAATCGGAATGCCCACGTGATATTGCTTGGCATTCGAAACCTCCAGGGTTTTGTCACCTTTCTTGGCGGCCTTCGTCACCTTCGCATTCATCGGCACCGGCAACCCTTTATCCGATTTTTTCTCGAATTGGGTAAACGGCCGCATGGACTGTTCATACGAAAACCCTGAAATCACCCCATCAGATGCCTGATTGTCGAACTGGAAGAAATGGAAATGCGTGTTGATCTTGGACGACTGGAAATTCGTGATATCGTCATCCAACCATTCACTGGTCAGCGTCCAATCGATGCAATCATAGACATTCGCCCGAACCACCAACGGGAATTTTTTGTCGTTGTTGGCCCGCACTTCTTCCTCTTCCTCATGCACAACATAGAGAAGCCCGTTGGGATCTACAATTGGCGGCTCTTTTCCTTCGGCAGCCGACAATTCTATCGGCAGCTTAATAAAATGCACATTGTAATCCTGTGATCCGGCTCGATCCGGACACAAACTCCAAGGGCCATTTTCGCCGGCCTTAGCCGGTTCGACCGACCGAGTTCCATCCGGATTCAATCGGATCATTTCCAACCATGGGGCGGGATTATGATCATTAGAAAACGGCGCACGTTTTCCGAAATGTGGCGTGAGCCACGGCCATGCCACTTTTCCGGTTGACGGTTCAAACCAAATGGCCCGCCGTTCCCCGGCTTTATATCCCTGCCACTCCGGCCGATATTTGGGATTTTCCCCAAGGGTCGGTTCCTTCTCGCTCATGGCCTTCGTACCATCCCACACCCAATCCATGACGGTGGCATCATAGGCCTTCATTTGACCGGCCTCATCATCTTTATGTCCGGGCTTGCCTTGATTGCTGAGCTGCATTTCCACCCAGTCTTTGATATTGACGATAGCGGGTTCGGCTTTCCAATCACTTTTGCCTTGACCCACAATTTTGAATTGCTTGCCAAACCAATTGACGGTCTTGCCCACCAGTTGATCGGACGTCACAGGTTTGTGAATGCGGCCTAACCGATCCGGCAATTCCCGCAAAGGAGCCATCACGTCATTTTGCACACCCGGCTCTTGCAGGCTGTTATACACACGCCAGTAGCCCCACATACCGGCCACATAGTGATGCGCCACATGGCAGTGAAAAAGAAAATCTCCCGCCAACCATTGGCACAGACCCGAGCCGCATTCTGTCTCCAGATCTAACGCCTCAGACGGCCCAATCACTTCCACATCAACCCGGTCCGACTTCGTCCGGATCACCGGATATTTTACAGGGCCGTTCTGCCCCGTACTCCAGACCGGCATCTGCGTCGCACGTGGGCTCCGTTGCCACCGAATCGACCCACCGTGAGGATGATGCGAATGGAAGACTTCCGATCCACCGTGCACGATACGGAATTTAGCTGGGTCACCCAAATAACTCCGGGGAATAGTCGGGGCGGCATCACCAAAGGTATAGGAACTATACGCCATCGACTCATCTTCAAATCCAAAGTATTCATGTTGCACGTGCATATTGTTGATGCCGAACGGCTCACTCCGATAATTGAGAGCCCGGGCACCCGGACGATAGGCATCGGTGAGCGGATCCCGCTGAGGCAGGAAGTCTCCATGCTTATTCACCGGACGAAACGCTTCATCACCGACTTCATGATAAATCAGGACAAATTCCCGAAAGTCGGGACCGTCCCCATTATCAATCATCACCTGCCAGCCACTGGTGGCTTCCGTGGCCGGTCCCGTACCTAAGGGCTCGTAGTAATTCGACCCGCGGGGTTCCACGACGAACACACCGAAGAGCCCCATGACCGTCAGTTCCCGGTCATTGCTATAGGTATGAAATTGCTTTCCACCTTCCTGGGTATCCGGATGGATGTACCATTCCATTTCAATCGATTCGCCTTCAGCCGCCACCGTGTCAGGATTGGTCGTTGTCGCAGCCTGACCGGTCTCGCTCATCACCATATCGGAACCATTGATATGCAAACTGACTTCTTCGCCGAATTCCAATTGGTTGCGCAACGTAATCTTGACGCAATCACCTTGATTGCCCCGGATCACCAACGGTTGGATCCACTGATCCTGGATGCCATTTTTCACACCCCCCGGATCAGCATGCCCTTCCTTCTCACGAGCCTCGGCATTTTCGGCTTCCTCCTCACGGATCTTGTCAATATTTTCAGTCAAGGCATACATATATCCAGGATAATAATCCAGCCATTGATTTAAGCTGATTTCCACATCAATGGCTGAGACATCGTAACTTCGGACGGGCGCTGTCTTGGGACATAACCCTCCTTTCATGGACACCGGCTCCACACCGGGAGTACTCGCCAGCAGGCCATTCGCCGGCCCCCCTCCATATTGATGAATCATCGACATGGAATCAAAGGCTCCGGTGTCGGCACCCTTATGCTCCATGTCCTTCTGCATTTGCTCCATCATGCGGTGATGCTGCTGTTCAACCAGGGCCGCCCGTTCCGCACGCCCTTCCATGGCATCCTCCACAATCGTCTGGCCCTTGAGCTGTTCGGCCCAACCGGGAGACTGCGCCGGCATCCCCGTTTGTTGGGCGTGTGGAGGAGATGCATTTTCAGCACTAACAAAGGATGGAGTAGCCCAAAAGCTCCCTCCTCCCATCAGCGCCAAAAATATAGACGCGGTTAAAAATCTACTCTTGCCGTGATACATGCTCCGGCCTCCTTACTTATGGGGTGAATAAAGATCCAGTTTTGACTCTCAACCAGACAATTGGTTTCAACATTTCAAGTTTCTCGAAAAACAGCCCGGCCCTCTACCTGATTGTAAGTGCCGACGCCAGAATTCCCCTTTAAGAGGTCGGGCATTCCGGAGGCCGGTCCATCACACCCAAACCAGCGTCGGCAATTATCTGCCACCGCAACATCGATGCCATTGAATACTCATCCATGCTCCAAACGCCAAAAGCCTGCACTGTGGGGGATTTCAGTAAACAGGCAGAAAGGAAGGGAAGCATGCACAACGGGGCATATTTCCAGCACGTTGGACACACTTTTCAAGGAATTGGATGTTTCAACAAAAAATCAGTGCGTTACGTGTCTAAAATTTTGGACAATAAAAAACGGAGATTGGGGGATTTAGGGGCAATCAACGGCGAAGATTAAGAAATATGATAGTCCCGTAATTTGTTGTAGAGGCTGGAACGACTGATCCTCAAGGCACGTGCAGCGCGGGTCTTATCTCCCTTCGCATCCTGGAGGGCTTGGAGGATTCTTGACCGTTCCGCTTCCTGCCGAGCGATTTTCCCGATCGAGCTCAAATCGCTTTTGTCAGGTTGCAGCGGATGATCGGCAAAAAAATCTTGTACTTCAATTGTGGAATGCGGGCATGTGACCACCACCCGTTCAATCAAGTTTTCTAATTCCCGGACATTCCCAGGCCACGAATGGTGCACGAGAGCCGTTTGGGCATCCGGGCTGAGGTGCATCGGCTCACGCCCGTGCTTTCTGGCGCATTGCTCCAAAAAATATTTCACCAGCAATAGGATATCTTCTCTCCGCTCCCTTAAGGGCGGGACGGTGAGCGGGAGGACGGCGAGCCGATAGTATAAATCCGCACGAAACAACTTGGTTGCCACGAGATGCTCCAGAGGTTTATTCCCGGCAGAGATGACCCTCACATTCACCTTGATGGATCCATTGCTTCCCACGGGCTTGATTTCGCCTTCCTGCAGGACGCGAAGTAAACGGGCTTGGAATGCAGGAGTGGTATCAGTAATTTCATCCAAAAAAATCGTGCCGCCTTCGGCTTCTTCAAACAAACCTTTGCGATCAGCTACGGCTCCGGTAAAGGATCCACGTACATGGCCAAATAATTCGCTTTCCAGCAAAGTTTCGGGCAATGCACTGCATTCCACCACAATAAAGGGACGGAGGCGTCGCCGACTCAAGGCATGAATGGTCTTCGCCACCAATTCCTTGCCCGTTCCACTTTCCCCTTGAATGAGCACCGTTGCCTCACTCGCGGCGATCAATCGCACCATTTCCACCAATTGTTGAATCGCCTCACTTTCTCCGATGATCGTGGGAGGTACAATCTCCTGGAAGGATTCCCCTGACAGTTTAAGCGGGTCGGAAGAATCTTCGTCCTGTGGAACCATCATAATACTCTCACTCCCCCGAGCCCCCATCAATATCGCAAAATGGGTCATACCGGTCATGCTTTTCAATGGCACAGCACGAGGAAACGGGCACCCAGGCGTGGGAACAGCGGAAGTAGGACAGGGGAAAATTTCCTGAAT
Organism: Nitrospirales bacterium; assembly: GCA_021604105.1. Taxonomy (GTDB): domain Bacteria; phylum Nitrospirota; class Nitrospiria; order Nitrospirales; family UBA8639; genus Nitrospira_E. Next base: position 30,257 of record BQIW01000048.1, read on the forward strand.
TTGCCTGTCAGACTGAAACAGTTCCATTGCGTGACAGGGGTCACATGGGGTCTGGGGATCGGAAGACAGTGAACCGGTGGAAGAAATGGACGGCGAAGAGGTTAATGGACAGTTTTTGGCTATTTTATTGGCTGAGGGATTGGCATACACCAATTCCTTTTGAGGATTGAAAATCACAACCGGCTCATCCACATGCTGCGCCAGAAACTTCAATCCTTCAATCCTCGCGCTCAAGGATACATCAGAATCAGAATCCCGGTGCACAAACGATCCGGCCATCGTTTATCCTTTTCTTTCTCTCGTTCACTGCCTCAATCAAAAGGAATATTCCCGCAGGGATTCACCAGACACATTTGACAAATCCATGTCTTTAAATCGGAGATACGAAGAGGTTTTTCGAAATATCCCTTGGCACCACAATCTAACGCTTTCGCTTTGGACTGGCTATCTCCATACGCAGTCATGACGACAATCGGACACTCCGGTGCCCCTTCCTGGAGCCGACGTAAATAGGAAAACCCGCCATCCGGCATTTTCAAGTCAGTGACAATCACATTCGGGACCACCGCCTTTAGGACTTTCAAGGCATCTGTCCCATTCTCTGACTCAATCACGCGACACCCTTTTTCTTGAAGGGCATCTACAAGCAATGTCCGCATCGCTTCATCATCATCCACTACCAGAATGGTACATGATTGCCCACTGTGTGTTCCCGGTGTGGTAACTGGGGGCATTATCCCACCCTTCTCGGAATCATGGCACACCCATCTCGGAAATAGAAATACTCATAACACTCATATCCTCTTTCCTCATGGCAGACTTGACAGCAAGTTCCGGACCCCTGACGTTTATGTTGTACGTGCATAAATTGGCCTATTTTGTCCTTACGCACGCGTCTCAGTGAAATCATCATGTGGATTTTTTCTACACTTAATTGAGAGTCTTTTTACCCAACACGAGGGAAATCTGAATTTTTCATGCCTAGGAGTAATGAAAAATTGATTCCTCTTCAGACTCATCGTCCTTTGAAATTAGTGGTCGGCATTGCCGAAGTTGTCCCCGAAATAGCACTTCAGGCATTTGGCAAAATGTCCAAGTCGATGAGCACCTCTCCTATCCGAATCAACCGTTCAATATCTGAATGGTATTGTGGGGTCATGTGCCATCCTTCTTCCCCGCCCCGGCTTTCACGGGGCAATCAGAGCAGGACGTCGCGCCTGTGGCCAGAAAAAGAACACCGGCAGCGGTTAGTAAAGTCAGACCGAGCACCAAAGATGTACGAAGGGAAAGCGACGGGGTCATACAGAGTCTTTCTCACTCCTCATCCCAACAGGTGCAGTCATCGTTCGGAAGGGCTGAGGAACACGGGAGACGAAGGAGGGAGGAGCGCTCGTAATTTTGTTTCAATGACTTCAGGATCCTTGATGCCACGAAATCGAACACTCCGGTTTGAATCCTCACACTGAACCACAACGGTACCGATTCCCAACATCCTGGCTATTGGCCCCTGCATGACTTCGACAGATTTGAACGTCGCGAAATCCACACTCGCCATATCCTTTCCCGAATACCCATTCCTCAGTATCACTCGTTTGGACGTGAGCAAATATTTGGCCCAATATCGAAGCACCACCACCAGCCCCAATAATATTATTGCGCCGACAACCCATATTTCCCAGCCGGGAAATCCTATCCGTAGGAGGAAGAACCCACGCAATCCTGTCCACAGGCTAAAAAAATACAACCAGGTAAAATGCCCCCACGAGGGATAGCCCACCCAGAGAATTCGTTCGGGATCTCCCGGCTCACTCATGCCATTCATCTTTACTGTTTAACACCATGAATATTTTACCTTCTTAAAAAAGACTCACCTGCGACCTCTGTGCCAATGGACCCCATACGGCTAGACCCCATACAGATGCAAAGGGGTTTAAAGGAGAAGAGAAAAATGGTCTCCGATTGAGACCGGGCCAGTGACGACAAACGCACCACCTCCGGAGAGTCATTTTGATGATTTCTGACCCACTTGCGAGCGGTGGGCAGAAAGAACCATAGGCCAAAATAACAAAAAGGAGAGGATTTCTCTGAGGGAAGAAGCTGAGTCGGGATCAGGAGAAACAATCCCGAGTAAAAGGGGCATACCCTGGCATGGGAGATCAGTGTGGAACACAGCCCTGGAACATCCTGATGAGAGAAACTGGGTCGAATATTTGCTCACTGTTACAACGACGTCAAGTGGAAAAACCTATTTGACCGCTGACTAATAATTTCTTCAACAGCTCAGATAGGGATACCCCATGTCCCGTGGTATTTGAAGAATGGATGGTGCCCCCGATCCCTTAAAGGCCTCCATGGGAAAGGCAGGCTTTTTCCCCATTGATCGCAATGTCTCCACAATTCGTTCCGGACGACCCCAGTCGCTCCATGTGACATCATCAAGCTCCATGACACCCAATTGACCGGCAAGGGGTTGCAATACATCACGGGAAAAATTTCGTGTCGGCATATCCTGATACATAGCCCGGAGGGTCGACCCTTCGGTGGGAGTCCCGATTTGCCTTCGCAACCCTTCAAACCGTTCCATTATTTCAGGGAAGCACAACCATCCGAATTTCCATAAAGTCTCCACTTTGGTCACCAGCACCAGGGTGTTCCACAATGCTCCTTCCGACATCAATCGCTTGCCATCAACAGCCTCAGGTTTTTCTACAAACGATTGAATGCCACGAATAGCACTCCCTCCACTCCATCCGAGCACTCCTCCGACGGACATCCATCCATAATCAAGCTCCGGATGAGACGGACGAACCCCCATAAGAATCATTCGGTCAGATAAAAATTCTACCGCTCGCACCGCCCGGCGCACTGCAGCCACAAAGCGATCTTCAGGACAGATAAAATGATCGGCAGGCAAGAGGACCACGATCGCATGAGGATCCCAGGCTCTCACGTAAGTCAGAGGCAGAAAAACTCCCGGCGCAGTGTCACAATTTCGCGGTTGAAAAATCAGCGTGCCTTCATCCTGCCTCGTGCAATGATGTTCCAAATTCTGCTGATGTGTTCGACCAACAACCGTCACTTTTTTCCGTGGCAGCCCGATTTGGTCGGCCCGATCCCATGTGTGTTGCAACATCGAGCGGGTGCCGACAAAGGTGCAGTATTGTTTGGGAACCGGATGCCCGAGCCACTGCTCTATTGAGGGTCGGATACGTTCCCCTTCACCACCTGCCAATACGATGGACCACACGGAGGACGGTAGGGTCTGAACAGCCATAATAGACCTCCTGGAAATTGTAAAACGTAGTTAATGGAACATGCCCCATAGAGCAACACCCTCACTCGTTTTTCCAGACACCGTAAACTGACTGTATTCCAAATAACAGGGGGGAGCAGAGAATAATATTACATTTCGGATAATAAATTGAAAGATAAGCAATTGAAAGGCCAGAGTCAGAAGGAATCTTAATCCGTTGATTTTCTTCACTTTCCATC
>BQIW01000049.1 GCA_021604105.1 Nitrospirales bacterium
AAGAGGAAGAACCAGGCTAAAGAGTTTGGGGCTGGATTGAGGATGTCACGCCTTGGCGAGATCCTTCGCCGCTGGCTCAGGATGACACCTTCTTCCAGGACGTGCTCCATGTAATCCCCTGCGGGATTCATAGGGCATCACGAAAAAAATGATGGAGGTCTGGCGTTGGGTGGCGCCATGCCAAAGCAGAGAAAGATTATTCTTCCCGCTTCTTGAATAGTTTTTTTCTTTGCATGCGTACGCTATGATGGGCGTATGTCTTTCCCCCTTTACCGGTACGGATTTGATTCAATGAAGGATTTCTGTTCCATCTTGATGCCGCGCTGATTCAATTTCGCAATGGGTTTCCTTTCCACCAAAGAGGATTATCTAGGGGTGATTACCGCCTATCTCCCCCAACCCGATCAGTGGTCGCCCGACTATCGAAGGAGGCGTTAGTTATAGAATGTGTCCATTGCAAAGGCCGGATGGTCCGAGGGACCGCCCCATTCAGTTTGGATCGAAATGGTTATCATGTGTCCTGGGATGCTGTTCCTACGTGGGTCTGCTCCCAATGCGACGAGCCCTACTTCGAAACACGTGAAGTTGAACTAATACAGAAGGCTTTGTCTGGCCTCGACCGTGAAAGCTCGGCGTTGGCTGCGTCCGGCTCCTCTCCATCACAGTCGAAGTGAAAGACCATTGCGCGTGAAACCTCGGTTGGTGACGGCCTATCCACGAGAACAGGAGTCTTGACCATGATCAAAGAACATGACCGGGTTGTTTTAGCTGTTGACGTTCCCTCTGAAGGCCTTGTGGCGGGAGATGTCGGAGCGATCGTTCATGTCTATCGGGACAAGCAGGCCTATGAGGTGGAATTTACTACCCTGGAAGGAAAAACCGCTGCAGTGGTGACATTGCAGGTTTTGCAGATTCGTCCGGTGGGTAAACGCGAGATCACTCACGCTCGTGAGTTGGCTTCTCGATAAAATCCTCAAGCTGCGTCACCGATCTGCCCCTCGGAACGTTGTGTTTCGCTTATCTCTCTTTTTACAGGCGAACAGTCGCAAGATGGATTTCACAGAAGTCGGCTGGAAAAAGTAGGAGAACCGTATGCGATATGCCATTGTAATTGAAAAATCGCCTGCAAACTTTGCAGCGTATGTGCCTGATTTACCTGGGTGTGTGGCAACCGGGGCCACCCTGGATGAAACGGAAGAATACGAGAAGCGATTGCATTTCATCTCGAAGGACTACAGGCCGATGGCCAACCCCTCCCACCTCCGAGTTGCCTGGTCGAATACGTCGAGGTTTCAGTCTAACTCCGCTTCCCACTGTGTCCCTTCCATACCGGGGTTTCGACCCCGGACGACGAGCCACTTTTGTTTCGGCAAAAGTGGCCAAAACCATTGACGCCCCGTCTGGCTTTATTGAGGAGGAGGGACGCGAACTCTTTGAAGAGCGGCCCAACTCGCCTGGCTCAAACAAGGTCCGCTAGCGGATAAGAGCGTCCCTCCGGGAGCCAGCCTGCAGGCGTCGGATCAATGTGCCGCTGATTGGCACGCCGCCGCACTTGGCCGACCTGAAGGTGATGGGAAGGATGCGAAGATAGATGCTCAATGACGAATGTCTGGAGGGCCGGAGGGGCGTCGCGTTTGGATGTTTGGAGTTGGGAGGGGCACAGATCCTTCGCTTGGCCTCTGCCCTGAGCGTCGCCGATACACTTCCCGTGTTTCCCTTTTTTTATTCTTCTTCCTTATTGGCCGAGATTGATCTCATACCGTGTGCTGCGGCCGCCACCTACCGGAATGAGTGCGCCTTGTTCCACCAGGTTCTGTAAATCCCGTGTGGCTGTCGCTTTGGAGGTGTGGGCGATGGCCATATATTTTTTGGCATTCATCCCGCCTGTGAATCCGCTTGGGCCTTCTTCCAGGATCCGGCGCACCACCTCCATCTGTCGTGAATTGAGTTGGTCTTTGAGGCGATCGAAAAATTTCGTTTTTCGCAAGGTGAATTCAATCTGCTCTTCTGCCTGATGTTGCGCAGCCAGTGCCATGTGTACAAACCAGCTGATCCAGGGTGTGATGTGGTTGGATTGTTGGGCATTCTGCAAGGCTTCATAATAGTGTGAGCGGTTCGCCTCAATGGCACGAGAGAGGCTGAGCAAAGCCGGCCGCCCGAGACCTTGCGATAATGCTTTTTCCGACAGGGCGCGCCCGATGCGGCCGTTTCCGTCCTCAAATGGGTGGATGGATTCAAAATATATATGGGCGATGGCGGAGCGGATCAGGGGTTTTTTGATGTCCTTGGTGCCCTGTGGGCCGGTTTCATTAAACCAGGTGATGAACCGTGACATTTCTTTGGATACCCGGGTTGAGGGCGGGGCTTCAAAATGAATGCGGGGTTTGCCGATCGGGCCGGATACCACCTGCATGGGTTCCGCATGGCTTCGCCATTTCCCGACGGTGATGCCACGACTCCCTTGCATGATCATGCGGTGCCAGGAACAGAGGGTGTCTTTGGTCAGCGCACCGGCATACCTGTTGCGTACATCCGTCATGAGCGCGGCAGCTCCTTGCGCCCGTTGATCCCGCACCTGTTCGCCGGGCTGTCCCAGTCCAAGATTTTTACGGATGGAGGAGAGGACATCCTGACGACTCAAATATTCACCTTCAATTTCTGATGTCTTGAGCGCTTCCACGACCATCATCTCGATGATGGCTTCCGTCTGCGTCTCTTCCGGTAATCCGCTCAATAGGCCGCTGGCTCTTCCTGTTTTTTCGGCGAATGCCAGTAAGGCGTCCTCAACGGTGGTGAGTTCGTATTGGAAGTCCGGCCAGTCCGGTTGTTGCCAGTTATAGGTCATGAGCCGATTGTACCATACATTCGGCTCAATAGAGTGGAATAAAGTGAGCTGAATAGACCTTTTATTCGGCTCAGCCCGTGCCGGGACATTTTTCAGTGCATGCCGGGGTTTCGCCCCCGGACGACGAGGTTCTTTTGTTTCGGCAAAAGGACCCAAATCCATTGACGCCCCGTCTGGCCTCATTGAAGAGGAGGGGCGCGAACTTTTTGCAGAGCGGCCCAACTCGCAAGGCTCACACAAGGGCCGCCGGATGCGAAGAGCGTCCCTCCTGGGAGCCAGCCGGCAGGCGTCGGAACAAAAGGTGCTGTGTAGGGTGTGAAGGCGTGTTGTGAAACTGGCGTGAAGTGGTTAGGGCACAGATCCTTCGCTGCCGCTCAGGATGACAACCTGGAGAGAAAGGTTTGCCAACAACATGCGGGGATAGCGGAGCGGGAGAAGATAGAGGATCGATTGCGTATAGGGGCAATGACGCTTCAAGATTGCTGATCAGGCGGAGGCGGGATGTTTACCTTCTATTTTGTGAGACCGTCTGTCGGGTGGTGCGGCTCCTTCCCTGTGGTTTCCTCCGGTGTTTGTTGCCTCGTAGTATTTTGTTGTTGACCCATTCCTGTAATGCTATCCATACGGTATCCTCCCCGCTGCCGTCTCGCCTTGCCCCTTGCGCACACGTCAGAATCTCTTGATACGATCGCACATGGAACGGGACCTGATCCTGTCTGACCGTCCGGGTGAATGCGCTCCATTCAGGGGCTTTGACCTTTTGGGCCATGGGCAGATCGGCGCTGTCCGCATAGACGATGACCACCGCCGGTTGCTTATTTTTTTGCCGGGCCAGCTTATAGGCCACGACGAGAGTGCGCATCCATTGGTAGGCCGGTCCCGCGAATGGACAGGGGTGGTAATCGGTTTGGGCATCGAGATGAAAGACTTTTGGAATGATGTCCCAATACTGAATGTCTTTTTCGCTTAAGGCGCAACGACTGGTGATGTCGATTTCTCGCGTGGCTTGCTGCACATAGTTTCCGTTGCACGGGGCGGAGCCATTGCGCCGCACCGTTTGCGAGCACGCCCCTCCATCCTGCTCCGTAAATTTACATTCAAAAAAGATCACGGAATGGGGATTTTCCGCATAGACATCCACTTGGGTCGGGCGCGGTTCATTGAGCAATGACGGGCGCGCGCGCCATTCCAAGGTGATCTCCCAGGGACCGCCGGCCGGTACCCCCAGATTGGTTGCCAGGGCATCGAGAATCGCATCGCAATCCGATGAAGTTTTGATGGTGCCGAAGACATCGATCGCTAAGGCTTGGGATGAATGCCTCACATGCGTATCGATAGCCCCTCCCCGGCCTTTGTGCCACGGAAATGTTTCCCATGGTTCACAGGCTCGTTGCGCAGGAGGGAAGATATTGCGTTCAAGGCGTGTTCTGGTGGCGTGGTCCATTGGTGTTGGCCTTCAGAGTAAACATAGAAATTGGAATGTGGTGTTTATTGTCTTTATCGGTGAATGGGAGATGAAGCTGAATGAGGGAGGGAAATGTTGGATGGATTTAGGGATGGGGGGGTTCATGTTGAATACGTGGATGCATTGGAAGATTGGCTGGGGCTTGGGCATGGCTGGGGTGATCGAATGAACTCTCCGAATGGGGAGACGATAGGTGCCCGGTGATAAATGTCGTGAGGGATGCGAGCGTGCTATTAAGACCGGGGTTTCGACCCCGGACGCCGAGGTCCTTTTCTTTCGGGAAAAGGACCCAAAACCATTGACGCCCCGTCTGGTCTCATTGAAGAGGAGGGACACGAACTCTTGAAGAGCGGCCCAACTCGCGGGGCTCAAACAAGGGCCGCTAGCTGCGAAGAGCGTCCCTCCTCGGGACCAGCCGGCAGGCGTCGGATCAACAAGCTGCTTGGTGTTTGGCGCGATGTCCCAGGAAGTCGACTTACAGCTGATGCGATAGAAGTTTGATTAATATTGTCGGAAAGATGGGAAGGTTTTTAGAGACCGGGGTTTCGACCCCGGACGCCGAGGTCCTTTTCTTTCGGGAAAAGGACCCAAAACCATTGACGCCCCGTCTGGCCTCATTGAAGAGGAGGGACGCGAACTCTTGAAGAGCGGCCCAACTCGCGGGGCTCAAACAAGGGCCGCTAGCTGCGAAGAGCGTCCCTCCTTAGCGCCAGCCGCCGGGCGTCGGATTCACTGCCCGCATGCTGATTGGTGCGGCGGCCCGGGTGATTGACCTGCAGGTGGCTTGGATGACAGAGAAAAGCAACAAAACAAAACGGTGAAGGATAGCAGAGGGGTTGTGATGCTCGTCCCACAGGGAATGACGAACAGGGAGAGCGACTGCTCAATGACAACTTTCGCCAGTAGCTACTGCCAATACGATCTTTTTTTAAGAGATTTTTTCTTCCGAATCTTCACTGGACTCACCAAGACGAACCTGGCGAAAATGTCCGGGACTCGCGACCGTGAAAAAGCCTTGTAGCTTCGGCTGAGATGAAAAGAAGATCTGCAAAAACGACATCTGCTCAATAGGAGATTGTCCGCCCAGACGAAACAAGACAATGCCGGGAGCAGACTGTTGCCGACAACGAAACACCAGTTCGCCAAAATCACGATCGAAAGTCAGCAACACACGAGATTGAGTTACGGCTTCGCGTAACACCTCCTCATCGGAAGCCGCCATTAGTGACTCCGCTGCATACAGGACATCGTGGCCGTGCGTTCGAAGTAATTTGACGATTGAGGCAGGAAAATTTTCGTCGGCAAGATACCGTTCACTCATGCGGACGTTCCGGTCGGCGGCAGCAAATAGAACCGTTCCTCCCGGAAGATTTCCGCAGCATACGCCAGCACAGCACGAATGCGATCCTCAGTCAGGTTGGGGTAATTGTCACATAACGCAGTTTGGTCCCATCCTGCCGCCAGCAAATCAAGCACGAACTCTACAGACAGACGAGTTCCCTTGAGAGCTGGTTTTCCACCCAAAATTGCTGGATCGGACACGATGTAGTCTCGCCAATTAATGGCGGGCATGATGCTCCTCCTTAACCTAATCTTTCGGCAATAGGATGCGTGAGATTAAAAGTATAGCCAAGACCCTATGAGAAGTCACCAATCCAATTCCTTCCACCCCAGGCTCCCGTCTTTAATTGTAGCCATAAATCCGGGTTGCAAGATTGAGGGTGAAGAGAGAGTGTTATTTCCGGGGTTTCGGCCCCGGACGACGAGCCACTTTTGTTTCGGCAAAAGTGGCCAAAACCAGTAACGCCCCGTCTGGCTTTATTGCAGAGGAGGGACGCCAACCCGAAACAGAGCGGCCCAACTCGCCAGGCTCAAACAAGGGCCGCCAGATGCGAAGAGCGTCCCTCCTGTGAGCCAGCCGGAAGGCGTCGGAAGACAGAATGTTGATCATGAAAGAGGAAGGAGTGCAGACCTGACTAAAAATTAGAAAGATTTGTTATGGGAAGAAGGGAGGCTCTATCCGCTTTTCTTTTCAAGCCCACTCACCACATGACCTCAAGCACTTCATGGTTTTGGTGGGGTTCCCCAATGGCGGCCAGCCCCTGCCCGTCTGAGCTTTGGCCGTCGCGCACACACCACGCGAGACCTTTGCCCTCCAACTTGATGACGAACACCCCGCCCAGGAAATAATTCACGAGCCAGGCGAACGTGGGAGTCCCCCCGGTTGTCGACGCCGACCAATAGTTGGCCGACTGCACGTTTTGAAACGGATTCCCATCCGGCAAACAGAGTCCCCCGCCTACGCACAGGATCGAATTGATATCCATGAGACTCGATAGTTGTTCCCGCATCGGCAGTGCCCAGCCTTTCCGTCCTCCCACCTCGCGGGTGGTGCAATGGCTGATGGCCCCGGCCCAGTTAAAGAAGGTCACCGCCGGGGAGGTTTCCCACACGACGCCCGTTTCCCGGTCACAGTAGGCAACGCCATAGAGGACAGGGACAAATCGATCTGCAGCAGAGAATGTCTGTCCCCCCATCTTCGAGACACCACACGGACCGATCGGACCCGGTGCCGAGGTGGCCGACCTGGTGTCGTTCAGGGTATCGATGTGCGCGTGCATGTCCGGCATCAGTTGGCTTGGCGTGTTCTCTGATGGTCCATGTTTGGCCCAGACCACTCCTGACAGAGCCAGACACATCGACAGCATCGCCGCCACCCCGACACCCGCAATGATTGCTTGCTGACCAAACACTCCGTACCCCCTGACATACAACCGACCATCCTCCTCATGTTCAATCGTCCCCTGAGTTTGGAACGGGAACGCCGGAGGTTCTTTCTTAATATACTGGAGGAGCCATACGAATGCTATCATGTTCAACCGGCACGCGATTACGGTAACAATGAAATGTGGCGAGCAGCCAGACCGAGGATGGAACCGGACAGTCTGAACTTTTTTGCTTTGGAATAAAAGGGGCACAAAAAAGGAGAGGTCGTACTCTGATGTGCAGGGAGCTTGGATGAGTGTATGAGATGAGGAGTGACTTTCTTTTTTGACGTTTGTTGATATCGAGCAATGGAGAGAATTTTTGTGATCCGGCTTTTTCGCAGGTATGTATGCCGGGTTTCGGCCGGGGAGTTGAGCGCTTGGGTGAGGCGTCTTTTTTTTTGAGGTCTTCCGGGGTTTCGTCCCCGGACGACGAGGTCCTTTTGTTTCGGCAAAAGGACCCAAAACCATTGACGCCCCGGCTGGCCTTATTGAAGAGGAGGGACGCTAATCCTGAGAGAAGAGCGGCCCAACTCGCCTGGCTCAAACAAGGTCCGCCAGATGCGCAGAGCGTCCCTCCTTTGGGCCAGCCGGCAGGCGTCGGACAACGTAGAAGAGGAATTTTTAAGGGATTTCCATGAAAGTGGGAGAAGCGCAGGGAGGATAGAGAGGGGAAGAACGAGGCCGGGGTTTCGGCCAGGCAGCCGAGCCACTTTGGTTTCGGTCAAAGTGGCCAAACCCATTGACGCCCCGGCTGGCCTCATTGGAGGGGAGGGACGCGAACTCTTTGAAGAGCGGCCCAACTCGCCGGGCTCAAACAAGGGCCGCCAGATGCGCAGAGCGTCTCTCCCTGGGGCCAGCCGGCAGGCGTCGGATGTCTACCAAACAATGTCGGAATGATGGGAAGGTTTTTAGATCCCGGGGTTTCGTCCCCGGACGCCGAGGTCCTTTTGTTTCGACAAAAGGACCCAAAACCATTGACGCCCCGGCTGGCCTTATTGAAGCGGAGGGACGCGAACTCTTTGAAGAGCGGCCCAACTCGCCGGGCTCAGACAAGGTCCGCTAAATATTAAGAGCGTCCCTCCCTGGGGCCAGCCGGCAGGCGTCCAACCATAACGAACCTTTCAGGGACTTCCATGAGAAAGGGTTTCCCCGGTCACACAAACAATTGCACCTCTTCCTATCCCACCCAGAGGCACGGGCAGCGTCAACAAATCTTTCCCGGTTTTCATGATTCATTCCTGGATGAGTGTGAATCAGGGTGCGCAATCAAAGCCCAGATCGTACATTAGGTCCCCCGATCCAACCATGAGTCCGGTGGCAGATAAACCTGAGATACGCTGTAAATAGTCAGGCCCACCTTTCGAGGTGGGCCGCTGACCGCAAGCATCGCATGTTGATCGTCGATCGCGGTTGGGATTGATACTCTATGAGTTTGTGTACCGGATGGAGCAGCCTTGAGCACCAAATACTCTGGCGGAAGGTGGCTGCACGGACAAGCGGGAACGTCGATGAACAGACAGGTGAGCGAAAACAGGGACCACTCAGGAGGCGAGTCAGCAGATCGACGGCAAACGATCCCTTCACACCACGTAGGCAGAACAAGAGAACCGGAGGATCTCCCTCAATTCCCGGTTGACGACCGGTTTTCTGTTCTTCACCACGTTTTATGATTTGACCGAGGCTTCGTCCGAGGTGGCAATATCTTCTGCCCCCTCATTTTTGAAAATGGTTATGGCACGATCCGTCGTATCCGGATCATCTGAATGCACCGAAATCAGAATTTTGCCTTCTTTTATTTTTCCTTCATAGAGCCGGGCTTCATACTCCGGGATGCCCATGCCGACAAGCCCGCCGGCCAGGCCTCCCACGGTGGCGCCGACTGCCGCACCGCTTAACGCGGCCAAAACCGGACCGGCAGCTACGAACGGACCAATGCCGGGAATCGCCAATGCTCCGATTCCCACCAACCAGCCCAGGGCTCCACCCAACACCCCACCTGCTCCGGCACCGGTGACGGCCCCCTCCGGCGCCTTCGTATGCTTTTCATGTGCTAAATCTTTGGCCCCATGAGTATCAGGAAAGAGCACCGAGATATCATCACTGGAGAAGCCGGCAATCTTGAGATTGTCAACGATTTTTTCAGCCTGCAAAAACGTTGTCGCAATACAAAAAACGGCTTTAGCCATCTGATGCTCCTTTTCCGGGGGATGACGATGGTATTTAGTCCTGTATCACTTCAAGCAGGTTGATGACATTGTTCAGGCCAACAATTAACGTGGCCATTTTCAAAATCCGCCTTCGCTCATCATGTGTCTCTACCGGTCCCCGTAAGGTGGCTTTTCCATCCAGCGTCACAATCTTTATGTTATGGGCATTCATCGATAAGGTTTTATCGGCCATCAGTGATTGCCGTATACGCCGGGTCAATTCCACATCCTCCTCACTGCCTTTGGACTGGTCGAAAGGGGTCAGTGTGGTGCCATCATTGTCACGAAGGTTTTTTTCAGAATTGGCCACTTCGGCTGAGGCGAGATCGAATGTGCCCGGAAGTGTTTGAGCAGAGACGAAGGGGGTATTCAGAAACCCTGCCAGAGCCAGACAGACCCACACGATCAAACGACCTGTTACGTGCTTCATAATCATCCCGTCATGAGGTGAAGAAAGTGTCCACCAACGGTCGGTGAACCTGGTCACATCCTGTTAATGGAAAAAATCGTCGTTTTCCCCCGCTCATTCGGCCTAGATTACCCGACCTCCGCCAAAAATGTCACCATGCCGGCGGTAGGAAAATACCCCAGTGTTGAGGGAGGAAAATTTCGAAAAAACAGCCATTTCAGGATGGGGAATTTGACGACATTCACGAGAACAGGAACCTTCTGACGATCTTCCCATCGACTCTCTCAACATTATGGGAATGTTGAATAATAATAATTTCTAAGGGCCTATTCACCCACAGGCACGTTGCATATGATAGGCCTCGGGGCTGTTCAACAAAGTTGTCCAGCAAGGCCGCAGTCATTTTTGCACGCAGAGCGTACTTCTAGTACGGGAGCACGGAAAAATGGCGAGAACGCCGCTGGCGGCTTTTTTCAACAGCCCCATTATCGTTGACGTACCCGCCATCCGGGTCCAAAGACACGATGACCGATGGAGCGGGCACGGCCCTGCATCGAGTTGTTATTGCCGCGTTCATGGGTGGATCGGAAAGCGGCTGTATTTGGTCCGCTAGCTGTGAAAATCATCCCTATCGGAGATTTTCCATTCCTCGATTGTTATAATTCCAGCCATGCGATTCCGGTTCTTCTCCTCAATCCTGCGCCATGTTTCCAGGGGAACTTCTCCGGTCGCCCTCCTGCCGTTCCTCACTACACTCTGCCTCATCGTGCCGCCGGTATCTGCGCAATCGATGCAGCCGGTCGCGGATCAGGGGACCTGGCACACGGCAAAGTCTGCACCGACGAAGCGGACTGAGGTGGCAGTCGCAACCCTGAACGGAAAGATTTATGTCGTGGGCGGGTTTGAGCAGCCCGGCCTGAGCAATTTCCTCAATCGTGGGATCACGCCTTTCCTTCAGGAATACGATCCGGCCACCGACCGATGGCGGTCCAGAGCGCCCATGCCGGTGGCACTGCACCACATGGGTATCGGGGTGATTGACGGCAAACTGTTTATCATCGGTGGATACAAGCAGTCGGGATTCAGCATCTGGCATGCCGTTGCCACCGTGTATGCCTATGATCCAGCCATGGACACCTGGGCCGAGCGCGCACGCATGCCGACTCCTCGCGGGGCTTTGTCGGTGGCCCAGCACGACGGGAAGCTCTATGCCATCGGCGGCTACAACGGGGAGACCAATAGCGCGGCCGTTGAAGCGTATGATCCTGAGCGCGATGCCTGGACTGTCCGGGCACAACTCCCGACCCCTCGAGATCATCTTGCGGCCGCAACCATGTCGGGGAACATTTACGCCATCGGCGGACGCCTGAACGGCGACTATCGCCGGAATCTCGCGGTCATGGAAGTCTACGACCCCGTCACCGACCGCTGGTCTCGGGCCGCCGATCTTCCGACGGCCCGCAGCGGAATCACCGCCTCCGGAGTTGGCAATCGGATATATGTGTTCGGCGGCGAACAGGAGGAAGGGACCTTTCGTGAAAACGAGGCCTATGATCCGGCGCGTGACGCCTGGCAGGCTATGGCACCGATGCCGACAGGACGCCACGGCCTGGGATCGGCGGTCGTCAATGACCGTATATACGTGATCAGTGGCGGGCCGACTCCGGGAGGCTCCTTTAGTGACAGGAACGAAGTGTTTACACCGCCGGAATCGGTACACTCTACAATCCCCAACCAATGAGACCGGGGCGCATAACGGGCCCATAGGTCGGAGCGGTCATCATATTCGATGATGACATTTTTTCACCGCGCATCATATAATTTATCCCTCACAAGAGAAGCAGGTATGTGTATCGGATGGTGATGACGGGTTTGAAAGGAGCACGTATGGAGTGGAGAGCAAGTCATATTCTCGTAAAGGAAAAAGGGTTGGCCGAGGACCTGAGGAAACGTCTGAAAACCGGCGCGAAATTTGCCGACCTGGCCAAGGAGTTTTCAACCTGTCCCAGCGGTTCGAAAAGTGGTGACCTGGGGTGGTTTGGTCCCGGCAAAATGGTCAAAGCCTTTGAAGATGCAGTCAAACGCCTGGGCCATGGCAGTTTGAGCCCGGTCGTCAAAACTCAATTCGGGTATCACATCATTAAAAAAACCGGTCAGAAGGAATAACGCTCCTGACAGAGACATCTTCCGCGATCCTCAACGATTCGTTCAAACAGTTTTCCTGGAAATGTTTCTGCCGTCCATTGTCGAAAGTCACGACCGGCAAGGAGGCGAGATGAAACAGAGACTTTGTGCGCGAGTGATCATAGCGATTCTCCTTTCCGGCATGGCACCGGTCCACGCGTGGGCCGAGGCCATCGTCATTGGGACGGTCAGTAACAGTCCATTGTCAGGCTCGGCTCCCGGCGGAACACGCACGCTCGATGTTAAAACGCTCGCACCCGATGCCTTCGCGACGACATCCAAAGATCAGTGGGCGCTGGGCGGCCTCGTCTTTTATGAGCGGAGCGACGAGGCGTGCTATATCGGCACGCTACGCACCAGTTTAAATGGTCGTCATACGGCGGAAAGCACGTCGAACAAGATCACCAGGCCGCCGTGCACGGGTAAAAATGTTCACGACAAACAGACGATTAAATTCGACAAGGCCGATCATGTGGTCCAGTCCATTCAGGTCTGCACAACCGACAAAAAAAAGAAAGACGACAAGATTAAAGGGGCGGAGATCTGGGCCGTACGAGTGGGTCAGAATGGAACCCTCTTCGAAGCCAACCTCAGTGACAAGTTCAGGCGCCCGAACTGTAAACGTTGGCACGAGAAGGTTTCCTGCCCGAGCAACCAGATCGCCATTGGCTTCGAGGCTACCTATGGCGATGGCGGGTTTGCCGGATTGAGGCTGCGTTGTAAAGCCGTCGGGCCGAAATAGCCAACGGCCGACGCGACGTGTCGGTAAAGCCTGCGCCTGGCCATTGTTGAAAATGAATCGCCGTGATGTCGAATCTGTTCGGCGATGCCATCCCAGACACACCATTCTTCAATCCGCACACATTGGAGATGTTCCCCCCGGGGTCTTTTGGGCTCCTTACCAACATGCTCTCTCTGAACATGACGGAAGTCCCGTCCTTCAACACATGACAGGACCACGTGTCTGATTGGATACAGGGTCGTATCTGATCGGATACGCCATCGACCACTCAACACCTCTACGATTGTCCATCGGCGTTCCTTTTCTTTCCTTCTTCTTCTATAATGCCGCGGGTTTGTCATGGGTTCCCTCAGTGAGGAGAAGGTTTTTCGTGGCGCTCGCATGAATCTTGAGTCTCCTGTGAGTGATGAACGGCATAGTCTCGGGCGTCATGGATTGTTAATCGTCTTGAATGGTTCAACCACATGCATTCCCTTATCCATCAGCAATGAGATGAAGCAACCAAACCGCTTCCAGACGTTGTCTGATTCCGTGGAAAGCTCGCGAGTGACTCATGTCCCCTGAAAAAAGCGACGATTTTAAAATTCCCGTGACGGGGTTATTGATTCTGCTCACCGTGCTGGGTGGATTTCTGTACTACCAACAACCCTTTAAAAGTGATCGGCCCGTCAAGGAAGTACAAAGCAAGCCGGTGCTCGTTGGTGACAAACGGGTTCAAAGCCGTCTGTGGCAGGACCCTTTCGCATCGGTGAAGGCTCATAAACATGCCGAACCCAAGGCCGGCCCATCTCAGCCTGGGGCTCAGTCACCCCACGCTGCTCTCAATGACTCCGAGACACAAGACCACCATAATTTACGCCTTCAATTCCGTGAGATCACGAAGCCCATAGGGGAGGATCAACCCACATTCAAAGTGTTGATCGTCGTGACCGAAGGCACTCCCTTTGCTTCCGGAACAGAATACCGGTTACGACATCGCTACGCGGTGGTATCCGCCCTCGGAGAGGCCGGGTATATCCCTGAGGAAGGGGAGTTTTTCAGATATTTCTCATGGCACCGCACCAATCTGCAAGGCAGAAATATTTGCTGGAATGAGAGGTGTCCCACCCTGGATGTGCCTCTGGAATGGTTTAAACCGGACACCACGGAAAAAGAACACGTGCTGGTCCTTTGGGTCAAGGATCAAGACCTGGAGAAAAATCCATTGGCGTCCCTGGAAGGCCTCGTCGCCTTTGTGAACGATGCGGTACCCGGCTCTCAAAAGAACCGGAGCAATGACCCAGTGGATTCCATGCTGTCATTTACGGTGTTAGGGCCATTTCATTCCGGTACGTTACGCGCCATGATCAGTGAAGTTCTGGAAAGACAGAGACTGGCATCTCCCTCAACCACATCCCCAGAGGATTCACCAGCCATTCAGTACCTTTCCTATTCGGCCACCGCTTCTGAGGCGGTTCTTTTTGAAGGCCTCAATATTGATAAAAACCAGTGTTCCAGTGAAGCTGAGTGCTGGGAGTCTATGAAGTCCCTGGGTTTTGATGTGCATCGTGTCATAGGAACCGACGAGGAGCTGGCCAGGAAACTGGTAGAGGAATTGCGCAAACGAGACGTGGATTTTACCAGCGAACAAGACCATATTGCCTTGATCGGGGAATGGGATACGCTCTATGGGCGGAAACTGCCACTGACCTTTCTTGAGGTGAGTCATCGTACTCCGGATCTTGATCTGTTAGCCAAGATCAGGAATTTGGAAGACGTCGACTGGCCTGATTGGGCCCATCGCTTTAGCTACCTTCGTGGAATTGACGGTGAGCTTCCTCAGAGTTCGGATGCCTCCGGAGGAAAATCCGAGGGTGACGGAACCCTTTCCCAGAACGTTTTTAAAATTAATAAAAGTCTTGAGCGACCGGAAGGCCCGGCCCAATTCGATTACCTGAGACGCTTGGCGTTGCAAATACGAGTTGAGGATCAAAGGATTCGAGAAGAGTGTGTGAACAAGGTGGGAGAAGGCGCATGGCCAACCTGTCCCGGCTTTAAGGCCATGGGCATTTTGGCTGGAGATGTCTACGACAAACTCCTCCTCCTCCAAGCCTTACGAAAGGAATTTCCCGGGGTCATTTTCTTTACCACCGATCTTGATGCCCGCCTCTTACATCCGAGCCAATACCAATGGACTCGCAACCTGCTCATTGCCTCCCATTTCGGCCTTCGTCTTCATGACACGGTTCAAGGTTCGATTCCCCCATTCCGCGATGCCTACCAAACCTCGTTGTTCCTGTCCGTGTTACTCGCAATTGACCCCGACCCCGTTTGTCACAAGGCTTCCGGATTATTGGCTCCTGGGATATGCGACAACGCACCCGACCAACAGGCCTCTCAGAGAACACCAAGGGTCTTCGAGGTTGGACTCACGGGTGCGTACGACCTGAGTGACGACGCCCCTTCCATCCATGCTGCACGGCCGGACTTCGAAAACGGCGAGCCGGCGCCCCCCATAGGTTTACGGACCTTCTTCCTGCTGGGATGTATTCTTTTGAGTAGTTGGCTTATTTATGCGGCCATGAGCCGGAAGGCGGTGTTTCTTGCCAAAGCGGCGAGCACCTCCCTCATGTTCTGGGTCTTCTTGTTCGCAGTCCTCGGTAGCTATTCCTGGCTGTATGTGTCCATCGCCAATCAACTCGAGCATGGAGAACCGTTTGTGTGGCTGGAAGGCATCAGCGTCTGGCCCACTGAATTACTCCGGTTAGGGGCGTTTTTTTTGAGTCTCTGGTTTCTTTGTCGTGGATATAGGACGCTCCAGGCCAAATTTCGTCAGCTTGAAGCAGAGTTCGGTCTCTCTCCGGGAGAATGTACCGGATGCTTCGAATGGAAAAAATGGATGGAATTCGGTCCTGATTTTTCAAGGGGCAGCGCACCACCCAAACATACGGTGCGTGAAACCTGGCGCATTTATACATCATTAATGGGTCTACGGTGTGCCGGATCTCGAGTGGTCGCCCAGACGGCTGTCTACCTGGTGCTGTTTGCCTTCCCCATCTTTTTGCTCATCGGATTTCCCGCCACCCCCTGCCGGGGAGAGACGTGTTTCTATTGGGATAAGGCGATCCTTATTTTGAGCGTGCTCACCATGTGGCTTTTGGTGTTTTTTGTGGTGTATGTCACGCGGCTTTGTGCCAGGATGGTGGATTGGGTGTTACAACCAGACGTTGAATGGCCACCTCGGAATACGGCACGCGAACCATGGTTCCATAGTTCAAGGAAGGATGCGCTCGCCAACATTCAACACAGTCTGTGGTTTTGTGGCCAGCTCACAGAAGTGGTGGGGACCTTAATCTATTATCCCTTTATCATTGTCCTGGTCATGATTGTGTCACGCTCCTCATTTTTTGATGACTGGGATCTTCCGATCAGCCTTCTGATCGTGATAGGGAGCAACATCGGATTGGCCATTTTTTCAGCCTTCCATTTCCGGCAAACGGCTGAACACGCACGGGGACGCGTGCTCAATAACCTGTCATCCATGTTAAGCACGAATTCGGGCTCTGTAGGAAAGGCTCAGGTGCAGAAAGTCATTAGCGGGGTCCAGAACTTTAGGAAAGGGGCGTTTTGCCCGTTTGCCGAACAACCCATTTTGAAGGCTTTTGCTATTCCTTCGGGTGGGTATTTCCTCATGCTGTTCATGGAATATCTTGGCAAATGATAGGACGGGAATCTGTTGAGGAGGGCAATCCAACGGGGAGTCCCACGAGTATTCTTCCCGTTGGATTGCAAGCCTGAGGTCAGGCCTCCACTTTGTCCTGGGCGGTAAGGACGAATTTGCCGTCAACCAGATCGCCCGTAATTCGTTGGCCATCCACCGCTTTGCCCTGAATGATGAGCCGAGAGAGTGGCGTTTCGATTTCCTGTTGAAGCAGACGTTTCAACGGCCGTGCTCCATAGACCTGGTCGTAGCCCCGCGCGGCCAAATCGGCCACGGCCTCCGGGGAGAGCTCCAAGGACATCCGCCGGTCCGCCAATCTGACCCTCAGCCGTTCCAATTGAATTTCGACGATTTGCGCCAATTCCTCCCGTGTTAAGGGATGGAAGACCACAATTTCATCGACCCGGTTTAAGAATTCGGGACGGAAGTGCTGTTGAATTTCTTTGAGCACTAAGGCGCGGATGGCTTCGTAGTCCATATTCCGTTGCTGAGCTTCCAAAATATCCTGACTGCCCAGGTTCGAGGTCATAATGAGCACCGTGTTTTTGAAGTCCACGGTTCGGCCTTGTGAATCGGTCAACCGCCCGTCGTCCAGGACTTGCAGGAGAGTGTTAAAGACATCATGATGCGCCTTTTCGATTTCATCGAAGAGGATGACCGAGAAGGGTCTGCGCCGCACCGCTTCGGTTAACTGCCCGCCTTCTTCATAGCCCACATATCCTGGCGGGGCGCCGATCAATCGGGCCACGGTATGTTTTTCCATATATTCCGACATATCGATACGGACCATGTTGGCTTCGTTATCGAAAAGGGTATGCGCCAGCGCCCGTGCCAACTCGGTTTTACCCACGCCGGTCGGTCCCAGAAAGAGGAACGAACCGATGGGCCGATTGGGATCTTTGATGCCGGACCGGGCACGCAACACGGCTTCGGCCACCGCTTTGACGGCTTCATCCTGTCCGATCACGCGTTTGTGTAACCATTCATCGAGGTGTAGCAGTTTCTCCACTTCGCCTTGGAGTAACCGGCTCACGGGAATGCCTGTCCACCGGCTCACCACCTCGGCGATGTCATCTTCATCGACCTCTTCTTTGAGCAGACGGCTGGTGCCTTGCTGATTGGCGAGACGCTCTTCCTCGTCCTTCATGGATTTTTCCAGTTTGGGCAAGGTGCCGTAGCGCAACTCCGCCACACGATTCAGGTCATACTGCCGCTCGGCCTGCTCGATTTGTTGCTTGACGCCTTCGATCTCCTGCCGGATCGTTTGTAAGGTTCCAACAGATGATTTCTCCGCATCCCATTGGGCTTTCAAGTCATTCAAGGCTTCCTGTTTGCTCGTCAACTCCTGCTCGATGGTGGATAACCGTGTGCGGCTGCCCTCATCGGTTTCTTTCTTTAAGGCTTCCCGTTCAATTTCCAATTGGAGAACTTTTCGGGAGATCTCATCCATTTCGGCGGGCATGCTGTCAATTTCGGTTCGCAACCGCGCACTGGCTTCGTCAATGAGGTCAATCGCTTTATCGGGCAGAAACCGGTCACCGATGTAGCGATTGGACAGGCGTGAAGCTGCCACTAATGCCGAGTCTTTGATGCGCACGCCATGATGGACTTCATACCGTTCCTTTAACCCGCGCAGAATGGAAATGGTATCTTCCACCGACGGCTGATCGACCACCACCGGCTGGAACCGCCGCTCCAAGGCCGCATCTTTTTCAATATGTTTCCGGTATTCATCCAGCGTGGTCGCACCAATCATATGGAGCTCACCTCTGGCCAGCATCGGCTTCAGCAAATTGGCGGCATCCATGGATCCCTCCGCCGCTCCGGCCCCCACGACCGTGTGCAATTCATCGATAAACAACAGGATCTGTCCCTGGGAAGACTGAATCTCTTTCAACACCGCTTTTAACCGCTCTTCAAATTCCCCGCGAAATTTGGCACCCGCAACCAGGGCACCCATATCAAGCACGATCAAACGTTTATTTTTAAGTCCTTCCGGCACATCCCCTTTGATGATGCGTTGTGCCAGTCCTTCGACAATGGCTGTTTTCCCCACTCCCGGTTCTCCAATCAGGACCGGGTTGTTCTTGGTACGGCGGGACAGGATCTGCACCACACGACGAATTTCTTCATCCCGGCCGATCACCGGATCCAGTTTTCCCTGGCTGGCCAACCGGGTCAGATCCCGACCATATTTTTCTAATGCCTGATACGTGCCCTCGGGATCCTGGCTGGTCACGCGTTGATTGCCCCGCACTTCCTGAAGGCCGGCGAGCACTTTATCCCGCTTGAGTCCCATGGAGGCAAATACACCCCCTTCGACCACCATGGCCAGAATGACGTGCTCGACACTCAGGAATTCATCCCGTAATTCCTTCATCTCCGTTTCCGCCTGGTTGAGCACCTTTGCCAGACGCGGAGAGAGATGGACCTGCCCCGGAGGCGCCCCACTCCCCTGAACCTGAGGCACCTTCTGCAGCGCTTGCTCTGCGGCATTTTTGACGGCGGTCGGAGAGACTCCCGTATGCTCTAAAAGGGGGTGCGCCAATCCACCGGATTGCTCCAATAACGCCAGGAGGAGATGCTCCACATCAATCCCTTGATGGCTCCGTCGCATCGCGATCCCCGAGGCAGCCTGCAGGGCTTCCTGTAATTTGATCGTCATCCGGTTAAGGTCCATTGGCTTCCTCCTCAAAAATAAAGGACGTATCGGTATAAATTTTGTCTCTTAGTATAAAGATAATAATCCCCGGCTGGAATTCAACCCCTCAGGCCTGATTCACAGTCGACATTCTTCCCATCCCCCCTGTCACGCGACAGTCAAACGGAGGGCGAAAACAAGAATACCGTCAGAACAAGGCGTCGAGCGTTAGGACGATGACGAACCCAGGATACGTTCGTACAACCGATGCACGGTGGTGGTATGCCGGCGATAGTCGTTCAGAAATGTTTCCGTGGCCTGGGCCACGCTTGCGTGTTTGCGATATCCCATTCTGACGGCACATTTGGCAATTTCTTTCGCCTTACTCGGGAGCAGATGCGTTTGAAATTCATGGACCATTTGAAGCTTGTGTTCGAGATTTCTCAAAAACACATAAGACTCTTTGAGCAGGCGCGCCTCTTGTGCCGTCAGTTTCTCAATGTGCATCAACTTCACCAATGCTTTGAGCGTTTGCCGATCACGGATTTTAGGATACGCCTGTCCCCAACGCAGTTGAAGGGCTTGCACAATAAATTCTATTTCCCGAATGCCTCCGATGCCCAGTTTGACATGTCGGTCGACTTCCCCTCGTCGAATCATCTTGGACAGAATTTGTGCCCGGAGTGATTGAATGGCTGGAAATACCTGACCTTCGTCTTCTTCATTCCCATAAACAAAATTGGTCAGCCCTTTGATTAATGCTTGTCCCACACGAGGATTGCCGGCAATGGGCTTGGCTTTGAGAAAGGCCAGGCGTTCCCAGGTTCGTCCACGACCCGCATAATAATGAAGCGCATCTTCAAGGGACGAGGCCAAGGGCCCGACCATCCCTTCCGGACGGAGACGAAGATCGACTCGAAATAAGGCGCCTTCCGATGTGGGGGCCGTTAAGACCGCCGTAAGTTCCCTGGCCAAAGTCTCACAATACAGCACCCGTGCAATACTGGTTTGTCCCTTCCCCGCTTTCGTCTTTCCTTCGGGAGCATGGTACACATAAATCAGATCGACATCCGAGCTATAATTGAGCTCCCAGCCTCCGAGTTTCCCCATGGCCAGCACGGAGAATCCGTCCACCTGTTTTCGGCTCGATAGCCCCTCCCCAAAATCGCCAAATCGCCGGGCTAACTCCTGGTTCACCAGTTCATAAGCCGCCTGTATCACAGCCGAAGCAAGTTCCGATAATACCGTATAGGTCTCTATAGGGGTGGCGATGCCCAATAAGTCCCGAATCCCGATTCGGAGCATTTCGCGACGCTTCATCCGGCGTAACGCTTCACATTTCGCCTCAAAACTCGTCACCGTACTGAGGGCAGCCTGCACGTTGGCCTCAAGAGCACTCCGCGTCATCCGTCGTCGCAGAACCCCATCATCTTCAATCCAATACACGAGTAACGGATCGCGAATAAAGGTTTGCGCCATGGCCGGACTATTCCCGAACGCCGCTCCCAACACCTCGACCACATGCGGAACCATCGCTAAATATTGAAACAATTGAAGCCGTTGGATCCCGGAGTCGACATACCGTTCCCATTCATTGATGGCCTGATCCGGATCGGCTGTTCGCGTCACGCTGTTTAATACCCCGGGCAGAATGGTTGCCAGAGCTTTCCGGGTGACCGGTTCCCCGGCCATGGCTTGCAGGTTCTGGTCGGCCCGTTTCCAATCCTGCAGGCCATACGCCTCAAGTATGTGGGCAACATCTTGGGAGGGAAGTCCTGAGGCCAGGAGTAAAGGCGTCGGATCAGGAAGGGAAACAGCCGGAGGATCACCCTCAGAAGCTGTGTGTGGTTTGAAAGCCGTCATCGTCAAAAGGAAAATTATACGGGAGCACGGCAGACCTTACAATGCAACAATTTTTCAGTATACTCGGACACCATGAACGAAGCCGAGCGAATCCAGTCGTATCAAACCCAGTGCCCTGATCTTCGTCCGGCCTTGATCCGAGATTTTGTCCGGCAGATGGACCCGGACTATTTTGATAGTTTTCCTCCCTCGGCAATTCTGGAACATTTAGCTCTGGCGAATCAGCTCACCTTTGAACGACCCTGTGCCATCTCGATCCGGACTCTCCCCGGCCGACAATATCAATTGACTCTGGTGGGGTACGACTATTTTTCAGAATTTGCCACGTTCTGTGGGGTTTTATCGTCCTTTGGGCTGGATATTCGCGAGGCGACAATTTTCACCTCGCTGGAGACCACGTCCCCCACTTCCCATTCCACGAAATCTTCTCCGGGACACATGCCCATGGGTGTATCTTCACAGGCAACCCGGGGGTTGACCAGAAAAATTGTGGTGGATGTCTTTCATGTGCAGGCTCTTGAAGAGCTGAAATTTGACGAACCCGAACAACGTGAGTTTCAAGAGATGGTGACGGTCCTCCTCGTTCTTCTTCAAAAGAATCAGATCCGGCAAGCCCGTCGCCAGGTGAATCGCCGGCTCATTGAGAATTTAGAGAATATGCGACAGAAACAGACGGACATGGTCCATCCGGTGCACATTACCTTTTCCAACCCGCGCAGCGGCCATGAAACCATTCTGGATATCAGCTCAACCGATACGCCCGCATTTTTGTACACGTTTGCCAATGCCCTGGCCATGCGCGGGATCTATATTGTGAAAGCCAAGATTGAAGTTGCGAACCATCGCGTCCGCAACCGTCTCTATGTCCGCGGGCGGCAGGGCGGCAAAATTCAGGGGAAATCTGAACAACAGGAACTGCGAACGGCCGCCACCCTACTCAAAGAATTCACCCATTACCTGAGGTGGGCACCGGACCCCGGGAAAGCGCTCGACCATTTCGACCAATTCCTGGATCAATGGTTAGAGCAGGCGAATACTCCATCCCATCTCACCAAGCTGAGCCAGGCTTCCACTCTGGAGCGACTGGCGCAACTCTTTGGCAGCAGTGATTACCTGTGGGAGGACCTCCTTCGCCGGCAGCATGACAATTTGTTGCCCATGATGAATCAGTACCAAAAAGGTCCCCTGATCCGGTCAAAATCTCTGCTCGGTAAGGCCATAGAACCGTTATTGCTCAAAGCCAAAACTCCCGCCGATAAAAAACAGCGTTTGAATCGATGGAAGGATGAAGAACTGTTTCGAATCGACATGCGGCATCTCCTGGAGAATAGTCCGCTCCCACAGTTTTCCCAAGCTCTGACCAATCTCGCTGACGTCATTCTCAATCAGGCCCTCCTGCATTCTCAACAGGCGATCAATCCGAAAGCCTCCCTTACCGCTCAACCCTCGATGGCGATCTTTGGGTTAGGGAAACTCGGCGGCGGGGAATTAGGGTATGCTTCCGATATCGAGATTCTGTTCGTCTATCATCTGCCGGGTAAACCACCGCGCGGGCAGACCGCGCGGATATCACCAGATTATTTTGAACGCTGGGCGCAGGAATTTCTCCAATGGATTGAAGCCAAACAGGAAGGCATTTTTCACCTGGATACCAGGCTTCGGCCGCATGGAGAGAAAGGGCTCCTCGCCAATCCCCTCGAAGAAATTCAGCAATATTATACTTCAGAGGGCGGAGCCGCCCCCTTTGAACGACAAGCCCTCATCAAGCTCCGGTTTCTTGCCGGCAATCGTGTGGTCGGAAAAGCCGTTGAACAACATCGCGACCAATTTGTCTATGCTCCCGACCCATGGGATGTACAGACCGCCCTCCATCTCCGTGACCGTCAGATCAAAGAATTAGTCCGGCCGGGAACCACGCATGTCAAATACGGAGCGGGTGGCCTTCTTGATGTGGAGTATACCGTGCAATATCTTCAACTCATGCATGGGCACGACCATCCCTCCATCCGGACGCCCAATACACTTGAGGCCATCGATCACCTGAGCGGGGAAGGCCTCTTCAGTCTTGAGGATGGAGCACAACTCAAAGACCACTATCTGTATTTCCGACAACTCATTGATGGCCTCAGAATTGTCCGTGGCCATGCCCAGGACCTTGTCCTGCCCCCATCCGGTTCCGATGAAATGGTGTTTCTCGCTCGCCGGCTCGGGATGCTCACCACAAACTGGCTTCAGGGAGCCGACGAACTGGAACATGCCATCCATACCAGGATGAGAAAAGTACGCGAACAATTCCTTAAACGGTTTCCCAAACTCTAACGCCCGGGCATCACACGGAGTGTCAGACCACCTCCAGTAAAACACCCGGGCATCAGGATAATGCGTGGCTTCCCCGCGGGATGAGGGGAACAGGTCCTCACGGTTTAGACATCGTAGTACATAAAGTATTCATACGGGTGTGGCCTGACTCGAATGGCATCGATTTCATTGGACCGTTTATAAGCAATCCAGGCTTCAATCAGATCCTCGGAAAACACGCCGCCTTTCAAAAGAAATTCATAATCCTCCTCAAGAGCCTTGAGGGCCTGTTCCAGACTTGAGGGTAATGAGGGAATATTCCCTAATTCCTCCGGCTCTAAATCATAAAGATTTTTATCCATGGCTTCCCCTGGATGGATTTTATTTTGAATCCCGTCCAATCCGGCCATGAGCATGGCACTGAAGGCCAAATACATGTTGCAGGAAGGATCAGGGAATCGAACCTCAATGCGCTTGGCCTTGGGACTCGGTGAATACATGGGGATGCGGATGCCGGCCGATCGATTCCGGCTGGAATAGGCCAGCAATACCGGTGCTTCAAAGCCCGGCGTCAGCCGTTTGTACGAATTCGTAATCGGATTGGTGAGCGCCGCCAAAGCCGGACCATGCTTGAGAATTCCGCCGATATAATACAGGCACAACTGCGAGACACCCGCATATTCCTTCCCGGCAAACAGCGGCTTCCCGTCTTTCCAGATACTCTGATGCGTATGCATTCCCGTGCCATTATCCCCGTAGAGCGGCTTGGGCATGAAGGTCACGGTTTTGTTATGCCGACGTGCGACATTGCGTACGATATATTTGTACATCATCATCTGATCGGCCATCTTGACCAGGGTATCGAATCGAAGGTCGATTTCGGCTTGGCCCCCTGTGGCCACTTCATGATGATGCTTCTCCACCTTGATCCCGGCTTTTTCCATTTCCCGGCACATCTCCGACCGAAGATCCTGTTGGGAGTCAACAGGAGCCACGGGGAAATATCCCTCCTTGTGTCGCGGGCGGGACCCGAGGTTGACCCCATCTTTTCCGGAATTCCAAATACCCTCTTCCGAGTCGACGAAGTAGTAACCGGAGTGGCTGTTTTGATCAAACGACACATGGTCAAAAATAAAGAATTCCGCTTCAGGGCCCCAATAGGAAATATCCCCGATTTTGGTGCTCTTGAGATATTGTTCGGCGCGAAGGGCCACACCGCGAGGATCCCGCTCGTAGATGGTACGGGTAATCGGATCTTGCACATCCCCCACGATGCTTAACGTCGGAATGTCCGTAAAGGGATCCAGGCAGGCGGTATTCGGATCAGGCACGATCAACATGTCGCTATTTTGAATCATGCGCCAGCCACGGATAGACGATCCATCAAATCCTGAGCCATCTTTAAATAGATCCAACGTCAATTCTGAAGTCGGAATCGAAAAATGCTGCCAGCTCCCCATGAGATCGACAAACTTGACGTCCACCATTTCCACCTTGTTCTTTTTTGCAAAATCCAACACTTCTTTCGCGGTCATTCAATACCTCCTTCGCAAACACATCTGTTTATAAATGATAATCCCACACCTTACCTCCTCAACTGTTTCCATGTGCGCATCCCACATGGATCAGAACCCATGCCCGGTTCCCCCGCATCATGCTCAACCACAAACCTTCCGGTTAAGAATAGGCCCGTTCGTTGTGCTGACTGAGGTCCAACCCCATTTCCTCGTCCTGGGCGGAGACTCTGAGCCCCACCGTCACATCCACTATTTTAAGAATGAGATAGGTCCCGATGACAGAAAACGCCAAGGTTACCAAAGCCAATACCACTTGTATACCAAACTGTCCGGGGTTCCCGAAAAAGAGACCCTGAGCTCCGATTGAGGCAAACAACCCGGTTGCTAAGATGCCCATAAACCCGCCGACGCCATGAATGCCCACGACATCAAGCGAATCATCATAGCCTAGTCGCATTTTCCACACGACCGCGATATAACAGACGGTGCCGGCAACCAGGCCAATCAAAAGGGCTGACATGGGCCCGATAAATCCTGCAGCGGGAGTCACTGTGGCCAAGCCCGAAACCACTCCACTGGCGACCCCTAACACGGTTGGTTTTCCCCTATGGACCCATTCAGCCACCATCCAACTGAGTCCCCCTGCCGAGGCAGCCGTGTGCGTGGCAAGAAATGCGGCCCCGGCCACCTCGTTGGCTCCGAGTGCGCTCCCCGCGTTAAAGCCGAACCACCCGAACCAGAGAAGTCCCGCACCCAGGACGGTCATAGGCAAATCATGTGGAGGCATCGGTTCTGAACCAAATCCCTTGCGCTTCCCCAGCATCACGGCACAGACCAACGCCCCGAACCCGGAAGAGATATGGACGACTGCACCGCCGGCAAAATCCAGGGCTCCAAGCTTGGCCAACCACCCTCCACCCCACACCCAATGCGCCAATGGGGCATAGATCAGGAGAGACCATAAGACCGCAAACAACAGTAAGGCTTTAAATTTCATTCGCTCGGCCACACTGCCGGTAATCAGCGCAACGGTGATGGCAGCAAACATGAGCTGGAAGAACATAAAGACTTGATGGGGCACCGTCGACGCATACACCGGACTCGGATCCAATCCCACACCATTCAGTCCCACCCAGGCTAGGCCGCCAATGACCCCGCCAACATCCGGACCGAAGGCTAAACTGTATCCGCACAGCACCCAAAGCAGGCTAATGACACACAGAATCACCATCGTATGCATGATGGTCCCCAGCACATTTTTTTTGCGCACCAGCCCCCCGTAAAATAAGGCCAGGCCGGGAAGCGTCATACACAACACCAGCGCGGAAGACATTAAGAGCCAGGCCGTATCCCCCGTATCAATTTTCAGCAAACCCTGTTCACCTGCCCAAACAGCCAATGGCTGAATCAAACTCAGGCCAAGCACCAGTCCGGTCAACCTTGCCAACATAGAGCGTGGACTCAACAGATTCATTTCCCCTCCTCGAGTAAACACGTGGTGTAGCCGGGTATCAATAGTCAGACCGCTCCCTCGCCTGACTCCCCGGTACGAATACGGATGACGCTATGTAACTCGGAGACAAAAATCTTTCCATCCCCAATACTGCCTGTTTTGGCTGCACGTGAAATGGCTTCCAGTGCCTCTCCTACTCGGTCATCGGCCAGGGCGATTTCCAGTTTAATTTTCGGAACGAATTCAATCTGATATTCAGTGCCTCGATAGGTCTCTTTATGACCTTTTTGACGACCAAATCCCTTCACCTCGGTGACGGTCATGCCCTGAATCCCCAACTCGATCAAGGCATCTTTCACTTCATCTAACTTAAAGGGTTTAATAATGGCTTGAATCAGCTTCATAAGAACCATCCTTCCATTGGATTAAGACACTCTGAATACGGCTTTCAGTCGTCCAAGGCACCTGACTCTCCCGACTCATCCTTGCTCTCGAAACATCCACCTCTCTAAGTATGAATTAGCCATACGCCCGTTCCCGGTGCTGGGTCAGATCACATCCGAGCACCTCATCTTCTCGATTGACGCGTAACCCGATCGTCCCGTCAACGAGTTTAAGAATAAGGAAGGTGCCGACAAATGAGAACACCCAGGTCGCGCCAACACCAATGACTTGAATGACGACCTGCCCGGGATTCCCGAAAAAGAGACCGGTGCCTCCTCCCATGCTGGCAAATAATCCGGTCGCCACAGCTCCCCAGGTGCCTCCGATTCCATGGATGCCAAGCACGTCCAACGCATCATCATAGCTCAGTTTATGCTTTAAAAATACGCCGAGATAACACACCACGCCTCCTCCAAAACCAATCACAATGGCCGCTATGGGTCCCACATAGCCGGCGGCCGGTGTGATGGACACCAGCCCAGCCACGGCGCCGCTGGCCGCACCCAACACCGTCGGCCTTCCCCGGTAGAGTCCCTCCACTCCGACCCAGGCTAACGCCCCGGCGGCCGTCGCCACATGAGTGGCCACAAAGGCACTCGCCGCAACCCCATTGGCTGCCAAAGCGCTGCCCGCGTTAAATCCAAACCATCCGATCCACAACAAACTGGCCCCGATGACAGTAAACGGCAGATTATGGGGGCTCATATTGTCGGTACCATATCCGTGGCGTTTTCCTAAGACAAGCGCGCAGGCTAACGCCGCCACACCCGAACTAATATGGACGACCGTCCCACCGGCAAAATCTAAATCGCCCAATTCCGCCAGCCAGCCACCTCCCCACACCCAATGAGCCAGAGGCGCATACACGAACGTAACCCATAACACGGCAAATAACGCAAAGGCACTAAATTTCATTCGTTCGGCAATGGCTCCGCTAATGAGCGCCACCGTAATCGCGGCGAACATTAACTGAAACACCATGAAGGCCAAATGGGGAATCGTCGAACCTTCAAGCGGTTCGGGTCCCACCTCTGACAATCCCAACCACTTGAGTCCCCCAACAACGCCCCCCACATCGGGAGCAAACGCGAGACTATAGCCCCAAAACACCCACACCACACTGACGAGACACACCGCAATAAAGCTATGCATCATCGTACTTAACACGTTTTTACTGCGGACCATTCCGCCATAAAATAAGGCCAACCCGGGTATGATCATGGCCAATACCAAGGCCGAGGACATCAATACCCAAGCCGTGTCGCCGGCATTGAGTTGCGACGCTCCTCCATCCTCAGCCCACACGAACGAGCTCAAGCCGCTCAATACCAGGACAGACATGAATCCCGACAAAATGGCTTTACCGGCTTTGTGATTATAGGCGTTCATCGTCTTTGCTCCTTCGACCTCTTCCTAAAAGAGGAAAATGGCTTCCACCGCCAGTGTCTGCTGGTTATTGGTCAGATTATTTCTTCCATCTAAAAAAACATTTTGATTTGATTTGTCATATCGAAATTCCAATCGCGTGATCAGCGATGGAGCCGGCTTATATTGAAGGGTCAACGTGTTCTCCCAAAGGGTTTGTGCGATAGGAGCTGATACGGCACAGACATTCGAATTTCCACCGGATCCGGCTGTCCCCAAACAACTTTGATCGCCTCCGGCGTCCTCCCAAATTTCTCCACGAAACCGGAGACCCCATTGTTCATTAAAATCATAAATGGCATACCCCGCTATCCCATCCCAACGGGCATTGCGACCCGAGCTGATGGCACTCCCATTTTCCTGATTGGCATAATACCCTTCCACCACAAAGCCTAATTGATCCGTGGCCTGGTAGGTCGCATAGCCGCCGATAAGGACCCGTGTGCCAGAACCCGATCGCGTATTCGAACTCTCTTTTCCCACAATTCCATACATATTCAATCCGAGCTCGTCCGTGGGGCGATAGGACACTAACCCTTCCACAGATTTCGACTTATTATTATCTTCCGTCAGGCCGGTATACGAATTGAGGACACTCACCAATAAGGAAAGCCTTTCGTTCACGGCATATGCCAAACGAAGACCGGTAATCGTAAAGGGCTGCCCCAAACCAAATAACCAGGATCGAGAAAAATTGTTATTGTAGGGACTCTCAATGACTTCATATCCCACCAAGGAATTCATTCGTCCAATCCGAATATCTATTCCATTGCCAACCGGCGCGACATACTGGACATACATTTCCTGGAAATCCACATCATCCCCGGTTCGCCCTCCCGTAAATTGCACATCCTCACCAACATCTAATTTCAGTCGAAAGCCGGCACGATCGATGGCATTGCTCCCGTTGGTCCCTTCCTTTTCAAAGACCAATTGAGCCATATTGGGTCTGAAAGAATTAGAATCCCCGTCAAAGATCCGTAAATCATTGGCATTGGCCCCGGAATTTTTGGGAGAGTTGAAATTCTGAGTATAGGACGCTTCCACATACCCATAGAGCTTGAAATCCTCCTTGGTTAACACCGCCGCCTCACTCCCGCTCGTTCCGCCAGCCACCACAAGCAGCACAAGCCCAAGGCTCAACAGCCCTCCGCACCTACGAATTTTCGGTGAGTGGTGAAAGGTGATTCCAGCCATTCGATCTCCAATCATGTAGCCCTCCGTGTTTTTGAGGTCGCACCCGCCATACCATGACCAGGAATTCTCCGAGCTATCTTGCCCCGAAAATGTTCAGCGACGCTTCACAAACGCGAATGTCGTGGAATTCCTTCAGTACAACGAGCGGGCATGGGTTCAAAAGGCAAAAAAAAATCCCCAACCAATTTTTTGGCTGAGGACTTCATTGTCCGCGTTCAATTGTATAGGCGGTCGACGATGGGACGTCGTTGTCCCTCACGACCTATTCTGGATTGTTTACCACCCAAGACATCATGTGTCAAGGGAGCGACCCCAAAAAAAAAGGTCTAGATCCAATCCGTGAAGAAGAATCGCTTCGTAAAAACTCTATCGCTGCCTTCTTTCAAAATTTTTCAGTCCGGATATGGGAAACTTAGCCAACGCTCTCCCTTCCGTGCTTGCCAATGCTCCAATCCCTTGAAAGAATAGGCATTCTAATCGGGCTCAGCTCCTTTATCCGCCTGGCGTTGACACAGGCTTCAAAGGAACTGATTTTTCTTTTTCTCTTTAAGGAGGTCATAAATGGAATCTTTTGGTTTTGAAAAGCTTACTCCCTTCCTCGCAGCCAAGTCGGTGGTCATAATGGAAGCCAGCTTGCGGCTTCTTCTTATCGGAGTTGTTGCATACATCGGAATACGAGCCGTTCGTTTCGGCCTCCACAAACTTGAAAGCATGTTACTCACCGTGGGGGAAAACGATGAGAATAACCGGTTAGCCGCTGAAAAACGGGTTAAAACTCTCATCGGCTTGCTTCTGACCATTTGCCTCACTTTGGTCTGGGTCGTTGCCGTGGTAATGGGATTGGGTCAGATAGGTTTGGATATCACACCCATTATCGCCAGTGCGGGCATCGTGGGACTGGCTGTTGGCTTTGGCGCCCAAAATCTGGTTCGGGACGTCATCAATGGATTTTTTATGATCTTAGAAAACCAGGTCCGGGTTGGAGATGTGGCCGTGGTGAATGGAACCGGTGGCTTAGTCGAAGCCATCAGTTTCCGGACCATTACCCTACGCGACCTGTCAGGAACCGTGCATATTTTTCCAAATGGCACCGTCACGACCCTCGCCAACATGAGCAAAGACTGGTCATTCTATGTCATGAATATCGGTGTAGCCTATAAAGAAGATACCGATCGGGTCTCTTCCGTCATGAAGGAGGTAGGCAGGGATTTACAAGCGGACCCGGAGATAGGACCAAACATTCTCGAACCCATTGAAATACTGGGAGTCGACGATTTCGGCGAATCGGAAGTCGTCATTAAAGCCAGATTGAAAACGCTACCCATCAAGCAATGGATGGTAGGGAGAGAATATCGGCGACGCCTGAAAAAAGCCTTCGACCAAAATGGAATTGAAATTCCCTTTCCCCATCGCACGCTCTATATGGGAGAGGCCAGTCCACCGTTTATCGTCCAAAACACTTCGTCCCAGGTGGAGAGACCAACGCCTTAACCGACATCAGATCATCGACTCTCTACTCTCTGGCGGAGAGGAAGGTGTATTGGGAGAGGGAAAGGCTTTCCAATAGCCTCGTGCCAACAGGCCCCATCCCACAAGAAAACACAGTCCTCCAAAAGGAGTGAGCATCCCCAATCCCCGGGCCCCCGATATGGACATGACGTAGAGGCTTCCTGAAAACAACACGATGCCCAGGGTAAAGGCCCAACCGGCCCATTTGAACTGGCGGAGGGGAACAGAGAGCAAACTCAAGCCCGCACTGAGCATGCCCAGGGCATGGATCAAATGATACCGTACGCCGGTTTCAAAGACCGCCAACATCTGATCAGAAAGAAATGGCTTGAGTCCATGTGCGCCAAAGGCGCCAATCGCGACACCAAGAAAAGCCATCACCGCCCCACTCATTAGTATGTGCCGTGCCATATTTTTTATCCTTGTATGGTGAAATGGACGTCATTCATGGTGAACTGGTTGTCGGATAGATCCGTCCCCATTGAATTTTTTGCCAGACTCGCTCATGGGCCCAATATAAAAAGATTTTCGTGACCAATTCCGTCAATCCTACCGAGGCCGCTAGAAGGAGTTCACCCGAAAAAATAAAAACCAAAAGGGTGGTATCCAACGTCCCGACGGCCCGCCAACTCACACCCTTCACCACACTACGCCAATGAGTTTCCATAGATTCCTCTTATCGTTGACCATGCTGCATGAAGACAGCAAAAAAAGACTCACTACGATGAATGATCCGAAGACTTTTTTTTCTTTTGCGTTGCACTTGGTACCGGTTGTGTTTTCATATTGAAGACTCCCCCTCCCTGCTGGGTGAAGACGAAATCTTCAAGAGTGTAATGATCAAGAACCGATGCAATGGCGTTCCGTACATCCAGCATGATGCGCTGAATCGGACATGTCGTTGTTCCCGCATGAGGACAATCCTGGCATTTCTGATACGCCGTTTGACTCACACAGGCAATCGGAGCAAGTGGGCCATCCAGGAGCCGAATAATCTGCCCCAAGGTGACTTCACGGGGCGACTTAATTAAAAACACCCCGCCATGGGTGCCCCGACGACTCCCAATCAGTCCCGCGTTTTTTAAGGACAACAAAATCATTTCCAGAAAACCCAATGGAATATTCTGCCGCTCCGCCAGGGATTTTCTTTGCACCAGTCCGTGCCCGAACTCCTGAGTCAGTTCAATCATGGCCCGCAAGGCGTACTCACTTTTTTTAGAAAATCGCATAATACTTCACAATGTTAACTAAAATCATGCACATTAGAACATAATGCCTTTTCGATTTCTATCTCGAAAAGGAATCAGCCGCGTTTCGTGGGTATTGTTCTTTCAGCCAACCCACCCCAGTCCTGGTGGGATTCACTCTTTCTCATTTTATATTTCGAAAGCCCAGCATCAGGCTCTTAAGAACGTAACACCCGATTCGGTCTGTGTTGAGAATCCGCCGAGAAAGTGGGTTGCCAGAATGGTATGCAGAACATTCACGTATCGAGCTGTCCAAAAATCGGGGACCACTTCTCTTGGTTCGGACCTCTCGCGCATCCTGAAAAACGCCTCCCCCAAGCATATCGACATGCTTCAGTTTCCTCGAGGCGAAGGCACTATCCCGCGCTCCGGTCAGGAGCGTGAAGGCAATTAGCGCACGATTCCGTTGTTCAATATCAGAGTTGAATGGCATTCCCGCAATGACGTGGTGGATTTGTTCCACCGTCGGCACCGGTTTCTCTCGGCGGGCATTGGCAACCCGTGCGTCCTTCCCGGACAGGTTGAAATATTCGGCGTCAGAATAACGTAAACGCGACTTATTGCCGGCTCGCCCGCCAACCATTGAAAGAATCACTTGAGGTTCGCCAAGGTGGCATGCAGTGTCGCGTTCCGGACCAACAAGAAGCGTCTCTTATCATGGATGGCAAACGGATTCCCTTCCCCTCATTCACCATACCATTCTACAATTTTGGGAGATTATCAAGAGCCTTGACAGAAATTCGAAATGAGTAGAATCTAACTAATTCCGGGTTGCGATATTACTATCAAATGATAATTTCAATCGGAAATGGCATCAGAAAAACGGATCTCTTTTTTTAAAGAGCGGCGAGGGATCCTCATGAACAGTGGCCAGCAAACACCGTTGAAAGTGTTCTATTCCTATGCCCATGAGGATGAATACTCAAAAACAAACTGGCAACACACCTAACAATTCTCAAACGAGGCGGGCACATTTCTTCCTGGCACGATCGAGAGCCATCACAGAATTGACTATATTTCACACCGATCTTTTTGCTGAGAATTCAACTCAGTATTAGAGAGAGGGCTTCATGAACAAAGCATTTTTTATTGTCGGAGTTACTTGTCTATTTGTGGGATGTATTGGAGGCCATTGGGTCAAAGAAGGGACATCTCCCGAAACTGTCCAACAAGACTACCGCGAATGCCAAATGATGGGAGTGGTTCAAGAACCACAACCGGCGACACTGGGCGATAAAATTGGCGCCAATCCCGACATGAGCGGCCGGGCTATTGAACAATGCATGCGAGGGAAAGGGTATCGGTGGGTAACCGAAAAGACGACTAGCCCATAGGAGAGGGAAACAACCTGGGTCTCCCTCTTCTACGGTTTTATCTTATTGCCAAATTGTCCGGATGGT